>CAJFTV010000033.1 GCA_904420055.1 Candidatus Alloscillospira gallinarum
CCACTGCTTCTGTATAGACCACATAAATAACCATGTACATTTTGATAAATAACGAGCTTTAATAATAAAAACGGTGTGCAGTTACAACTGCACACCGTTTTTATTGTTTTAAAATCTCTATACTTTTTAATCAGGTAATATGGAATTAAGCCAGTACACCCAAAATTTGGCTATGACTGCTGAAACACTCAAGACTGTTTTTTACCTGAGTACAAAGTGCACAGCTATGTTATTCTATTATGCCGCCTGCAATAACTATGTCACCGCTGTACAGAACACCGGACTGTCCCGGTGTGGGGGCTCTTTGCGGTTCGTCAAATATAAGGCGCAGCCGTCCGTCTTCCATCGGCCAGACCTCAGCTGTATTTTCCCTTATGCTGTAACGCAGCTTGACGGCGTATTTGTCGCCCGGTGACAGCCTGTCTGTACCAGATACATTTACGTCCCGCAAGCATACCTCGCGCCTGAACAGCATTTCCTCCTCGCCCAGGGTAACGGTGCATCGCTCTATGTCTTTGCCGATTACATACAGCGGCTTACCGGCGCTGACTCCAAGCCCCCGGCGCTGCCCCAGCGTATAGCCGATAATTCCCCGGTGACGTCCAATTACATTTCCGTTTACGTCTAAAAAATCTCCGGCAGGAAACTTTACGCCGGTAAATTCTTCAATAAACCGCCGGTAATCTCCGTCCGGTACAAAACATATGTCCTGACTCTCCCTGCTCTCTGCACAAGGGAGATTTTTCTCAAGCGCGATTTTTCTTATATCGCTCTTTACCATGTTTCCAAGGGGAAAGATAATTTTTGAAAGCTGGCTTTGTCCAAGCCTCCACAGAAAATAACTCTGGTCCTTTGCACGGTCGGCACCTTTTTTCAGCAGATATCGGTCGAGATTTACATCATATTCAATATTCGCATAATGTCCCGTAGCGATATGAGTACAGCCATATGGCTCAATAAGGTCCAGCATATAGCCGAATTTTATCAGTTTATTGCAAAGCACACATGGATTTGGCGTCTCGCCTTTTATGTAGCTCTCTGCAAAATACTTTTTTATGGTCTCTGAAAATACATCTGAACACTCTAAAATGTGAAACTCAATCCCCAGTGCCGCGGCGCAGACCTCCGCCGGAACGGTGTCGCTGTCACTGCCGTTTAATTTAAGCGTTACACCAACTACCTCATACCCCTGTTCCTGCAGAATATGTGCCGTCACAGTACTGTCAACACCGCCGCTCATTCCTACAAGGATTCTCTCTCTCATAACGTCACACCCCTGCAATATCACGTATAACTGCGCCTGCAATTAAAAGTCCGGCTACTGAAGGCACAAATGAAATGCTCCCCGGCACCCCTGCGCTGTTTTTTATGGGTTCTTCCCTGGAGTAAAGCACCCTGCACCTGCCGACACCCAGCCTCCTCAGCTCGCGGCGCATGACACGTGCGAGAGGGCATACAGATGTATTGTAAATATCGTCAATTTCAAACCGCGCGGGGTCCAGCTTGTTACCCGTACCCATAGAACTTATGACCGGGACATTTTTGTCCCAGCACGATTTGATTATCATGAGTTTTGCAGTCACATTGTCTACTGCATCAATAACATAGTCGTATTTTTCAAACACGAAGCTGCCGATATTCTCCGGTGCTACAAATTTTGTAACTGCTTCTACCCTGCATAAGGGGTTAATGTCAAGAATACGCTCGGCGAGTACCTGAGTTTTTTCCATTCCTATTGTGGAGTGCTTTGCCGGAATTTGACGGTTAATATTTGTCACGGAAATGGTATCTCCGTCCACAATAGTCATCTCCCCTATGCCGACCCGGGCCAGGGCCTCTGCCGTGTAAGAGCCTACGCCGCCCAGTCCAAAAAGCAGCACCCTTGCCCTTTTAATTCTTTCTACTCCGCCCTCTCCCAAAAGGAGGGCGGTGCGTGAATACATATCTTCCATAAAATTCAGCTCCTCAAAAAGCTCACGAGAGGCCGAACGCCTTCTGTAATACCGTGTTTGCAACGCTTCCAGCCATCACACTGCCGTAACCGCCGTTTTCCAGCACAACAACAAATGAGAGCGTTCTGTCACCGTATACTCCATATCCGGTAAACCACGCGTGCGGCTGTTCTCCGGCCACTTCCGCCGTTCCGGACTTTGCATACATGGTTATACCGGGGAAATTATCTGTCCCGTATGTCCTGTACACGGCGTAATTCATCATCTCGCTGAGCCTTGCGGCGGTGTCTGCGTCTATTATGCGTTCAGTTTTGGCGGTTTTACTGTTTTTCAGCATGGTGAGCTCCGGCGCCTTTCCACCATTTGCTATTGCTGATACGAACCGGAGCATCGCAGCCGGATTTACAAGGTCGGTAAACTGACCAATTCCGCTCCACGCCAGGTCTACGCTGCCTTCCGGAGCCGCTTCAAAATGGCCGGCGACAGTTTTAACGCCGTCAATTTCAAAACTCTCCGTAAAGCCGTACCTCTCTGCGTATTCACACAGTGTCTCACTTCCAAGCTCCAGGGCAATCTGGGCAAATGCACAGTTACAAGAGACCGCCAGCGCCTCCTCAGCATCGATTGAGCCGTGTACGCCGGTACACGTGACTACATCGCTTCCGACGCTGTACGTGCCCTCACATGTGAAAGAGCGGTCAAACAGGTCTGGGATATTTTCTATTGCTGCAGCCATCGTTATCAGCTTAAAAGTTGAGCCAGGCGTAAGTGATGCAGACAAAAATCTGTTTAAAAATGCCCCGTCATACTCCTCAGAGTCAAAGTTTTCCGGTTCATTGTCCGGGTCATATGTTGGAGAAGAGACCATACAGATAATCTCTCCTGTCTCACAGTCGGCCACAGCCACCGTTCCCTTGCAGCCGTTCATGGCATTTAGAGCCGCAACATTTAAATCTGCATCTATTGCGAGCTCCAGAGTTTTGCCGCTGCCGTCCACAGAGTATGTGCCCTGAACAATGTCATAGCCGATTAGCTTTGAGGAAAATACGTAAAGAGCGCCTGTGCCAATGTTGCCCCAGCGGTCCCCGACAGCATGGAGTACCGCACGGCGGACTGCGGGGTCATCGTTGTAAACGCGCCCGCCCTCCCCCGGCGCTGAGAGCACGACACCGTTTCTGTCTGTAATTGTACCTGTTGAGAGCGAGCCGTTGTCATAAACTCCCTGATTTGCCGAAAATGAAGCCCAGTCTGAACCGTCGCGAAAGAGCTCAAACATATAAAATCCCATTCCGACAATCAGAAGTGCCACCAAAAGCAGTACAGACACCGCTCTTTTTCTGATTTTATTCATCGTTCCACCTCCAGTCGGTGTCAGTGAAATCTGGCTGGACGTCTGAATCAGTGTCGTCCTCATAATCTCTGTATAAGTCGGCAGTATCATCAAGGTCACCTGTATATTTTACTTTTTTTGGCATTTTAACAGTAAAGCTTGCGTTCTGCCGCGTATCACATGCTTTTATAAAAGCCAACAGACCCCAGCAGGCTATGAGGCTGGAACCGCCCTTTGATACAAATGGGAAAGTGACACCTGTAAACGGAAGTATATCTACGCACCCAAGCACGTTCAGTGTGAGCTGAAAAATAAACAGCGCTGCCGCCGCACATGCGGCTATTGTGTAGAAGCTGCTTCTTGCAGCCTCTGCGTATTTCACAACGTAAACTGCCATAAGTATGATAGATGCAATCAGGATAAGCGCCAGAATAAGCCCCAGCTCTTCACACACAACCCCGAATACCATATCCGTGTTGGCGGCAACAACATTGTGAAGCCAGCCCTCACACGCGCCAACCCCGAAAAATCCACCGGAGGCTGCGGCCGACATGGTCCTTGTCTGCTGGTACCCGCTTTCATTAACAAAATCCCAGGCGTGCCGCCATGTGGAAAAACGGGCGGCAATGTATGGCCGCATGGATATTGCCAGCATTCCGGCAAATACCGCGCCGCCCACACTGAGGAAAACGGTTGCAATACTCCCCGAACGAATAAAAGATATGACAAGATATGTCACAAAGAAAATTATCGCCGTACCGAAGTCGCTCATAAGCACAAGGGCCATAACACAGCAGCCGGCAAACCCTATAAACAGGATAAGGTTGCGCTTTGCAAATAGCCTGTCCAGAGTTGCCGCCCCTGCAAAGATAAAACAGATTTTCACAAATTCAGACGGCTGGAATGAAAATCCGCCTATTGAAAGCCAGTTTTTAGCTCCAAAGACAGCTTCACTTAAAACGAGGTTTATTCCCAGAAGTACAAGTCCCGCAGCTGCTATTGGCCAGCGCATCTTCTTTGCCCTGTTCAGGTCTCGTAAAAACCAGCCGAGAGCAAAGTATAAAACAAGTCCGGCAATCATAAACAGCACCTGTTTAAACATGTCTGACGGAACAGAGGTGGCCGTAACCGCCATGCCGACAGTTGAGAGCATAAACGCCAGTGTCTCAATCTCAAACGCACTTCGGCGCATAATGCGTGTAAAAATGTACGCAAACCACATGAGGGCGGTCAGTGCGATAAATCCCAGGGGAATACGCCCGTCCAGCGCGTCCCGCCCCGCTATGCAGCACTGCAGCCCCAGAAACACCTGAAAAAGCGTAAGCAAAAACAGTGTCACTCCCGGCTTAATTACTCTGCCGGGTTTGGTCCTCTGTTCCGCCTGAGTGCGCTCTCCGGTTTTGTCCAGCGGAAGGAAAACCATGTCGGCTCCCCCAACCGAAACAATATCACCGCTCGATATCTCACGGCTCCCAACTACGTCTTCCCCGTTTACGCGGATACCCGTTTTGGAATTTAGGTCGTAGACCGTCCAGCTTCCGCCGGAATCGCGTATAAGCGCGCCGTGGCTGCGGGATACGGTTGGATAGTTTATGCACACGTCAGATGACTTTGCGCGTCCAATGGTGTTCTCCCAGTGGTACAGCGTATACTTTATACCGCCCGCCATGGTGAGAATTCCCCACTCCTCGGGCTCAAACTTTTCTCTCAGCAGGCTTTTAGCGCACCTAATAATAACTATAAGCGCCAGAAGCGGCAGCAAATAGCGTATAACTGCTGTAAAATAGGG
Organism: Candidatus Alloscillospira gallinarum; assembly: GCA_904420055.1. Lineage (GTDB taxonomy): Bacteria > Bacillota > Clostridia > Oscillospirales > Oscillospiraceae > Alloscillospira > Alloscillospira gallinarum. The sequence continues at coordinate 5,072 of CAJFTV010000033.1, forward strand.
ATAACTGCCGCCGATATGCCCGTATATGGAGGCTGCAAGCTGTTCAATTTTGTCGGTGAAAACTGTCATATTCAATAATAACACGTGGGCAGCCAGACCCCAAAACGGAGTCTAAGGCTGCCCCCAAAAACCTTTAACTAATATTTAATCATCATCAGACGCCTTTGCATCTTCGATTACTTTCTGCTGAATATTGCCCGGTGCCTCTTCATAGCGCTCAAACTTAAACACAAACGTACCGCGCCCCTGCGTCATGGAACGGAGATCTATTGTGTAGGAACTCATCTCGGCCATGGGAACCTCCGCCTCAACAACAGTATTGCCGTCATTGTCAGGATTCATTCCCATTACGCGGCCTCGGCGCTTATTCAGGTCACCGATTACATCACCCATGTAGTCACTGGGAATTGTTACGGCAAGGGAACCGATAGGCTCCAAAATTGTTGGATTGGCCTGTGGAATCCCCTCTTTGTAGGCAAGCTGAGCCGCGGTTTTAAACGCCATTTCGTTGGAGTCAACAGGGTGGTACGAACCGTCATACAGCGTAGCCTTGAGGCCAACCAGCGGATAGCCCGCCAGAACACCGTGCTTAATCGACTCTCTGAGCCCCTTTTCAACTGCCGGGAAGAAGTTTTTCGGCACACTGCCGCCGAACACTTCTTCGGCAAAGATGAGGTCGTCAGTCTCTTCCTGTGGTTCAAAGCGAATCCATACATCGCCAAACTGGCCGCTGCCGCCGGACTGTTTTTTATGGCGTCCGTGGGCTTCAACCTTTTTCTTAATTTTCTCTCTGTATGGAACCTTTGCCTCAGTAAGGACAGCCTCAACGCTGAAACGGGATTTCAGCTTGGAGCAGAGCACATCAAGCTGAATATCGCCCTGTCCGGACAGTACAAGCTGCTTTGTCTCGGCATTGTTAACTACCGTAAAAGATATGTCCTCCTCATTAAGGCGTGTAAGTCCTGAAGCAATCTTGTCTTCCTGACCCTTTGTCTTGGGGGAAATTGCCATTGAATAACAGGGTTCAGGAACCGTAATACCAGGCAGAACTACCTCGCTCTTGCTGTCACAGAGAGTGTCGCCGGTTTTCCACTCCATTTTGCCCACAGCTCCAATATCACCGCAGCAGATTTCCTTGACCTCAACTGCCTTCTTGCCTGTCATTCTGTACAGCCGGCCAAGCTTGTCGGTGGAACGGGTACGTGGATTATACAGTGACATGTCGGCAGTAATTTTGCCGGACATGACTTTAATATACGAGTAACGCCCAAATTGGTCGGCAATTGTTTTAAACACATATGCAACCGGCTTTCCGTCCGGGTCACAGGAAACCTCGTCTCCGTCAACAGTAAGAACTTCCCTCTGACCGGGACCGGGTGCACACTTTACAATCGCCCTCAGTACTGAGGGAGTACCGTGGTTTTTGATGGCGCTGCCGCAGAAAATTGGCACAACAGTGCCGTTTGCCACACCGCTGCGTATGCCGCTGACGATATCGTCATGCTCAAGAGACATTGACTCAAAGTATTTTTCCATCAATTCCTCGGTGGCACCTGCAGCAGTTTCCATGAGAAACTCCTTAAGGCTCTCAGATTTCTGCGCATCCGCCTCTGACAGCTTAAACTCCTCAAGCCCTTTGTCAGTCCAGCGGAAACCGGTGTCATTAACCGTGTCTATTATGCCGTTGCCGTCCTCAGCGGGAACGGTCACAGCGCAGACAGCAGTGCCGTATTTTGCCTTTATCTCATCTATAACCGCCATTGTATCGCTGTTATCCTCGTCTGTCTTAGAGACATAGAACATAAACGGAACTCCGGCCGCCTTCAGGCGTTTCCACGCCCTTTCCGCTCCGACGGAAAGGCCGTCTTTTGCAGAGCAGACTATAATACCGAAATCTGCAACTGCAAGGGCAGACATAACTTCACCTGCAAAGTCAAAATAACCCGGAGTGTCGATTATATTAATACGGCAGCCGTCATACTCAATTGGGCACATTGAGAGAGAAATGGATATTTTTCTCTTAATCTCCTCTGCGTCATAGTCGCTGACGGTATTTCCATCGTTAACTTTTCCCTGTCTGTCGAGAGCGCCGGTGACATATAGAAGGCTCTCTGCGAGAGTAGTCTTGCCGCTGCCGCCGTGTCCAATAAGAATAACGTTGCGAATTTTGTCAATAGCAGTGCTCATAATAGTTGTTCCTCTCTGTATAGATTTTACACATGAGGATATTTTACACTAATTAGAAAAATTATTCAATACTGCAAATTATACATTTTTAACAAACATCATTTGTTAAATCCTGCAATAATACTTGTCAAAATTGTGACAACTTCCATAATAAGCATATACTCGAGCAGGTTTGTAGGACTCACAGAACTGGCTGTGCCGTTCCAGCACATGAAAAACATTATGACCATGCCCAAAACACAGCTCAAAATTGATATAACTGTGTTCAGGAATGTAATTCTCCTGAGTCTTCTGGCACCGGCTACCACCTCAGCGACACTGGCAAGGCTGTCACGCCCGATTACGCCGGAAGCATGAGGCACGCGGTTTTCCTTGGGTTTAAACATTTCGTATGTCTCTTTTGCCGGGAGATATTCTATATCCTCCACAGGTATCTGGAACTTCTGCTGTACCATAAGGGGTGTAATATTAAAGTCTTTGACAGCAAAATAGAGAGTCATACCGGATTTAATCAGTGCGTTCAGGGCCTTCTGCACCGATTTTGAGGGCACATAGTTTATCGCAAATACGCCAACAAGCGTGTTGTTGATTGAGGTAAACACCGCATTTTTCATGTTGAGGTTCTGTGGCACACGTATGCCAACAAGGCTCATACAGGCCGCGGAACCGCATATTACCTCTTCTCCCCTTATTTTGGCACTTATGCCTCCCTCAAGGCAGTTAAAATCCTCCACCTTCACCATTGCAAGAGACTGTTTTTTCAAAAATTCCGCAAATATATCGGACAGGCCGGAACCAGAGGCCATTATGAGGCTCGCCGTATAACGGATTACCTTGTCCGAGCTAACATTTTCAAAGATTTTTACGCTTGATATGTTCGTTCCCGTCGGGAATAGGTCTTTGTCGGTAATGCGGACACCGTCAGCGTAGTATATCTCGTCGGTGCCTCCCCAGCCGGCAATTGCCCCGCCGGCAGCCCGGGCCTTTCTCGCTGCTATTGAAAACGGTATGGCAAATACGCCGAGAGCGGAAAAAGCAGCCGTCGCTGCAGAAACTGCCGAGAAGCAGTAAATAAATGAGCACTCGCTCCTTATGGCGGCAACAACACCTAAAAGGACAGAGGCAAAAATAAGGAACGGAGCAAATGTTTTATAAGAGCTCTCCGCCATATCCTCCTGGACAAGGTTGTTGTAAAATCCCTCCGGCTCACCGGAGAGCTTTTTAACAAGTGTCGTCTCTATGCTCTCGGAAAACTCACATGAAAGTCCTGTCGGAGCTGAGGAAAAAGCAGCGCTTTTTAAAGACAGAGCCATTGCGGCAAGCTGGCGGTATTCGCTCCACATGGCAAATGCTGCGGCAAACGCGGGAATTGCGCAGAAAGGCGCCCCCATGTTTTCGCCGCCCCGGATAATGCACCACAGGCAGGAAATGTATGTCACAGCCGCGGAAAAGGCCACAAGGCTCTCTCCTGACGGCTTTAGCTTAACAATATCCATAACTCCCCGCACCAGTATGCGCACGCACAGAAGCATTACAATAAGCTGCAAAAGCACAAGCAGTATAGTGAGGTTTTTGACACTGTCGCCTATACCGGGAAGCTGAACTCCGTTTTCAAAGAGAAGCGCGGCAACACCCATTATAAGGGCGATAACCATTGAAATGAGTGCCCGGAGCTTTAAAAACTTACGTCTGGAGACATACTCTGCCGCTGCATCTTTAAAATCGGGCTCTTCTATGTATACTTCAGGCTCTGCCTCAGGCTCAAATACGGGAGCGCTCTCTTCATCTTCAATAAACTCAGGCTCCTGCCGGTTCCTCTTTCTGCTGGAAAACAGCCGCGAAAAAAGTCCCGGTTTAAACTCTTCGTCGTCATAGTATTCTTCTTCCCCGTATTCTTCTTCAGATTTTTTATCAAGGTCAGAAGCAAACCTGTAATTATCAAAAATTAAAATGTCCCTGCCGTCTTTCTTCTCTTCTTCACGTTTTGCCTTATCAGAATTCTCTGCTTCAGGGACAATTTTGTCATTTCCGGCTAAGTTCTCTGTCTCTTCTGTGCCGTTATCCGATGAAAAGAAATGTCTTTTTTTCCTCGGAGCATATTCCGCGTGCTCAGATTCCTGGTCGGTAAAGCTCTCCGTTATAGTTTTTCCTGAACTTTTCTTTTTTGCGGCCATGCGAATGACATCAGGCGTAAACGGGATAGTCTTTCCTGAAAGGTCTGGCTCTTCGTCTGCGTCCTTTGTCTGCGGTTCAATTTTTTGTTTTGGTTTATCCTCTATATAAGGCGGCTCAGGGGCCTTTGATTTTTCCTCCTGCACCTGCTTTTCTCCATAGGGCACGCGAATATCAGCAAAGAAATCATTATCCCCGTCCGCAGACTTGGAGGACAGTTCTGTAGTTGCCACAGTACCGTCCTTAATCTCGTCAATTATTCTGTTTGTGCGCTCTTCAAGTACTTCTGGCTCAGTTTTTTTGTCGCCGGCAATATACGCGGAGCCTTTAAACTCAGCGAGAATCGACTCCAAGGTAAAATCGTAATCACTGGAAGAGCCAAATATATCGTTGTCTCTGTTCTCGGACATAACTTTTCTTCCTTTGCTATAAGTTCGGCTGAGTACGGCGGCGAAGCACCTCGTAAATAACAAGTGACGCCGCTACAGATGCGTTGAGGGAGGACACCTTTCCCACCATTGGTATTCCCACCGTAAAGTCGCAGCTTTCCGCTACAAGACGGCCCATTCCGTCTCCCTCTGAGCCGATTACAAGGGCCACAGGCCCGCTAAAATCGGTATGCCACATGTCAGAGGTGCCGCCGGCTGCGGTGCCGTAAACCCAGACACCGTTTTTTTTCAGCTCATTTATTGCGGATACAAGATTTGATACCCTTGCAACTGCGATGTGCTCCACAGCTCCGGCAGACGTCTTTTCCACAATTGCCGTAATTCCTGCACTGCGGCGCTTTGGAATAATAATTCCGTGTGCCCCGGCGGCCTCAGCCGTCCGTATTATGGCGCCCACATTGTGGGGGTCAGAAATTTCATCACAGATTATTATAAACGGCTGCTCTTCCCGCTTTTGGGCTATTTCAAGAATTTCCCCGACGGTTGAATATGCCTTTACCGCAGTCACTGCAATTACTCCCTGGTGGGAGTGCGTTACGCTCATGTAGTCGAGCTTCCGGCGGTCTGCCTCAACAACAACAGCCCCGGCATCCCTGGCCTTGGAGGCGATATGGCCCAATGTGCTGTCTTCCCTTTCGCCTTTGGCGATATACACCTTATCGATAACACGTCCGGCTCGAAGAGCCTCAATTACCGCATTGCGTCCCTCGATAATACCTTCACCGCGCTCCGTGTCCACTCTGTCCGGGGAACTTTCACGTTTGTGATAGGGGTCAACGTGGCGCTCCAGCGGCCGACGGCCCTGGCTTCTGTTCATCTCATGCTCCATTCTGCCGCACATAATACGGCGGGAAATAATTCAGGTAATAGCGTGCAGGTTCTGCACGCTATTACCCTCTTGATTAAAGTGCCTGACGAATGGCGTCAACCATATCAAGGTGCTCCCATGGCAGGTCGACGTCTGTCCTTCCAAAGTGGCCGTAGGCAGCGGTCTGCTTGTAAATTGGTGCGCGCAGGCCAAGGCGGTCAATAATCTTGTTTGGACGCAGGTCGAAAAGCTCATTAACAATTGCGGCAATTTTCTCGTCCGCAATTTTACCTGTCCCTCTCGTATCAACAAGCACCGACACAGGTCTTGCAACGCCGATTGCATACGCAAGCTCTATCTGGCAGGCCTTTGCAAGCCCGGCAGCTACAATATTCTTGGCTACATATCTTGCCATATACGCTGCACTGCGGTCAACCTTTGTGGGGTCTTTGCCGGAGAAAGCGCCGCCGCCATGGCTTGCGTATCCGCCGTAAGTGTCAACAATAATTTTTCTGCCGGTAACGCCGGAGTCACCTACAGGGCCGCCGATTACAAAACGTCCTGTGGGGTTTACAAAGAACTTTGTATCTTTTGTTATGTATTTTTCGGGAATTGTGGGCTTGATTACAGTTTCAATTATGGCCTCGCGCAGCTTCTCAATTGAAATTTCGGCGCTGTGCTGTGTTGATACGACAATTGCCGGGCAGCTCACAATATTGCCGTCGCCGTCATACTCAACCGTTACCTGGCTCTTTCCGTCAGGGCGAAGAAAATCGAGCTCTCCTGATTTTCTCACTGCGGTAAGCTTTCTTGTGAGAGCGTGAGCCATGGAGATAGGTGCCGGCATGAGCTCCGGAGTCTCATCGCAGGCAAAGCCAAACATCATTCCCTGGTCTCCTGCACCGGTCTCGTCTGCGTCGTCATACGCATTGTCAACGCCCATTGCAATGTCTGGGCTCTGCTCGTGTATGGCAGTGAGTACAGCGCAGCTGTTGCCGTCAAAACCGAAATCCGGCCTGTTGTATCCAATATCATTTACAGTCTCTCTGACGATTGACTGAATATCCGCGTATCCCTTTGTAGTTATCTCGCCCATTACCATTACAAGGCCTGTTGTTGTGCATGTTTCGCAGGCAACGCGAGACATTTTATCCTGTGCAATTAAAGCGTCCAATATCGCATCTGATACCTGGTCGCATATTTTATCCGGGTGCCCCTCTGTTACTGATTCGGAAGTAAAAATTCTGTTTGACATTGACTGTGCCTCCATTTTTCTGTTATTTGAACACAAGTTCATATTTTACCGTAGTATAGCACATAAAAAATATTTCATAAAGTATTTTTTATTAAAATCTCATTAACTTGCAAAAAAGAATATATCTATTCATTTTTTACATACTCACCTGTACCTGAAACGGCAGGCTCGGTGGAAAAAGTTAAAACGAAAACAGCCCGGCATATTTTGCCGGGCAGATTTTTTATCGCTTGTCCATGGGAGTATAGGTGCGCTCGACCGTTATGGCTTTATATGCCGGGCGAATTATCTTGTTGTCGCTGAATACTTCCTCAAGTCTGTGCGAGCACCAGCCCACAACACGAGACACGGCAAAGAGCGGCGTATACAGTTCCGACGGTATGCCGAGCATATTATACACAAAGCCGGAATACAGGTCCACATTTGCACACATTATCTTATGCATGCCGGTGACATCTTCAAATGCTGCTGGTGTCAGCCTCTCAACGCTCTGAATAAGATTAAACTCCTTCATCATGCCTTTTTTCTCAGCAAGCTTTCCTGCAAGCTTTTTAAGCAGGACCGCCCTCGGGTCCGAGAGAGTATAGATTGCATGTCCCATGCCGTATATCAGTCCGCTCTTGTCAGCGGCTTCTTTTCTGAGTATTTTTCGGAGATATGAGGAAAGCTCTGTCTCGTCCTCCCAGTTTGACACCTCTTTTTTAATGTAGTCAAACATCTCAATAACTTTTTTATTGGCTCCGCCGTGGCGCGGTCCCTTGAGCGAACCGACGGCCGCCGCAATAGCCGAATATATGTCTGTACCGGAAGATGATAGTACGCGGCATGCAAATGCCGAATTGTTTCCACCTCCATGCTCTGCGTGGAGAACTAAACACAGGTCAAGGAGCTGTGCCTCCTCCTTTGTGAAACTGTTGTCGCTTCTCACAGAATAGAGGAAATTCTCTGCCGTTGAAAGCTCAGGGTTTGGTATGTGTATATAAAGGCTCTCGTGGTCATAATAATGACGCTTTGCTGCCATGGCATTTGCAACAATTACCGGGAAGCGGGCAATAATGTGCAGAGCCTGGTCAAGCTCCTTCCCTACATTACCCGGCTCCGAGTCCGGGCTGTCGTCATAGGAATACAGGGCCAGTGTACTTCTGGCAAGCTTATTCATAATGTCCACGCTCGGCGCTGCGAGTATCATATCCTCCGTAAATCCCTTGGGGAGTGCGCGGCACTCTGCAATAATTTTCTTGAAGTTTTCCAGGGTGTGGCTGTCCGGCAGGTTGCCAAAGATTAAAAGATAAGCTGTCTCCTCAAATCCAAAACGCCCGTCAGACAAAAACCCGTTTACAAGGTCGTTAATCTCATATCCGCGGTATACAAGCCGCCCTTCCGCCGGTACTTTTTTACCGTCTTTTTTTTCATAACCGATGACATTTCCTATATGTGTAATACCGGCAATGACACCTGTGCCGTCTTTATTCCGCAGTCCTCTTTTAACGTCGTATTTGTCATATGTATCTCTGCTTATTTTATTGTTCCGTATAATGTCCCCGGCAAGCTGCCTTGTAAATTCTTTTGAATCAAGATACACATCATTTTGCATTCCAGGTTATCCTTTCAATCGTATTTTTGTAAATTATAACTCTATTTAGCGGTTATGTCAATTTGAAATGAATTGTTCGAAATTATTTCTTGCACAAAGCCTCCGCATGTCAAATCTGCAGCATAAAAGCTGCAAAAAGAAAAATTATCCGGGAATATTCACCTTTATCCATACAGAAAATAAAACCAACAACTATAAAGGAGACAGACTATGAAAACCAAATCAGTTTTTAAGCGTGCTGCGGCAGCTTTAATGGTTGCAGTAGTATTTGCACTTACAGGTATTCCACACGGCAGCGCATATGAAGTCGAAACCGTTTTCCTCAGCAATGCAGAGCCAATTGCGGAGAATATGGACATACACACATTCCGAGATACCGCGGTCACAGGTAAGTTTTCCGCTGTTGACCCCGAGGGTGAGACAGTTACCTTTGAAATTGTAACCCCGCCGAAGCGCGGAACTGTGTCAATTCTCGCCGGCGGGGAATTTATCTATACGCCGGACACGACAAAATCTAAGGACTCCTTCACCTACACGGCAAAAGACGAGTCTGGAAATATGTCGGCTGAGGCCACTGTTACGGTCCACATCATAAAGCAGAAAAATGAGATAAGCTATGCCGATACAGAAGAGGCCGGCGTTGAGTATGAGGCTCTGGCATTAAATGAGGCCGGAGTGTATACCGGTGAAAAGATAGGCGATTTTTACTTTTTCCACCCTGATAAAAATGTCACATATTCCGAGTTTCTCGCCATGTGCCTCAGTGCCTCAGGAGCCGATGTCCTGGATAATATAACCCGCACAGGGCTTGACAACGACAGCGATATACCAACATGGGCAAAGGGATATATCTCCACAGCCATACTCACCGACACCTATACCGGCGGAAAGAGCTTCAGCTATTCGGACAACATTACCTTCAAAGACGCCGCGGTTATGATTGACAGTATATTTGAGATTACCGACGTCGTTGGAGTCTCGGCGTTTTCACAGGAACTTGACAGCACCGCGAGCCAGGCAATGGCAAATCTCTACGCGTGCCGCATTATAGACGAGACAGCAGTTGGCCATGCAGATGACGAAATAACGATGGCCGACGCCGCACGGCTTCTCATCGGCGCCATGGAAATCGCTGACAACAGATAACAGCTTTTTCAGTGTTGTATCTCAACCTTCAGGACACAGCGTGTTTGCCTTTCTATAAAGCCCACGGGGAGCTGCTCTCCCCGCGGGCTTTTGTGTTTCCTATTGTATAACCGGGACAAAAGTGATATTATTTTCTGAGGAAAAACAACATTACGAGGTGAAAAACTTGGAACTTACAATTTCCCGCGGAGACGCACTCAAGCTTCTTATGAAGTATAATAAGGAGCCTTTTCACATACTTCACGCGTTGACTGTTGAGGGCGTGATGCGATGGTATGCGGAAAAACTCGGCTGCGGAGACGAAGCCGAATACTGGGCCATATCCGGGCTTCTACATGACATTGACTTTGAGCTCTATCCCGAGGAGCACTGCAAAAAAGCTCCAGGGCTTTTGCGTGAGGGCGGCGTGTCCGAGGACATGATTAAAACTGTTTGCAGCCACGGCTACGGCATATGCAGCGACATTCCTCCGGGGCACATTATGGAAAAAGTACTGTTTGCCACGGACGAGCTGACCGGCCTTATCTTTGCCGCAGCAAAGATGCGTCCCTCAAAGAGCACACAGGACATGGAGCTTTCAAGTCTTAAAAAGAAGTTTAAGGACAAGAAATTTGCCGCCGGCTGCTCCCGGGATATAATTCGCCAGGGCGCGGAAATGCTCGGGTGGGATCTGGACGAGCTTCTGGAGAAAACAATACTCGCCATGAGAAGCTGTGAGAAAAGCGTCTCCGGTGAGATGGCGGCGCTTGGCCTTGAGTGAGAATATCTAAAATAAAGGAATGATACATATGAGAGACATACTTGTAATTATGGGCAGCCCACGAGCGGGCGGCACCACCAACGCACTGACAGACGCATTTATAAAAGGCGCCGAGGAGGCGGGTCACCGTGTGACAAAGTTTTCCCTGGGACAATGTAAGGTAAACGGCTGTCTCGGCTGCAACGGGTGTATGCGCACAGGCACATGTGTGCAGGACGATGATATGACCCGCGAGATTTATCCTAAGCTCCTGGAATGTGACACGGTTGTAATGGCATCGCCAATATACTGCTATATGTGTACTGCACTTTTGAAGTGCTTTGTGGAGCGCACATATCCCATGTCAATGCAGCCGGCCTCCCGCACCAGAAAGGATGCCATACTTCTGATGACCGCGATGGCCGGCGGTTCCGTTTTCAAACCGACGGTAGAGTGGCACAGGGCAAATATCGGCTATATTGGCTGGCGTGACCGCGGCATGGTGCTTGCCGGCGGCTGTGGCAGCACAGTCCCCGGCCGCTATCTTGAAGAGGCGTATAACCTGGGCAAAAAGCTGTAATACATTATCATAAGCTGTACTATGCATAAGTTGCCGCCGTTTTACCGGCGGCACTTACTCTGTCCGCAGATTGCTGTTTGTGTCTAAATATACGATAATTCTTGCAGAGCGGGACACGAAAAGTCAGGAAATTAAATTATTTTCACTCTATTATGTAATTACACAGAGAGGAGGGATATTGTGGATTGGCTAACCGGAATACAAAATGCGCTGAACTATATTGAAGAACATCTAACCGAAGAAATTGACTATGATGAGGTTGCAAGAGAAGCGGCTTGCTCAGGTTTTTACTTTCAAAGGATTTTCAATATCCTGTGCGGAATAACTCTTGGAGAGTATATTCGCAACAGGCGGCTCACACTTGCCGGCAATGAGCTGAGTGCAGCAGATAATAAAGTAATTGATATTGCTTTGAAATATGGTTATGAAAGTCCCGAAAGCTTTGCAAGAGCATTTTCAAGATTTCACGGGGTTACACCCTCTGAAGCAAAAAAAGATGGCTCTAAGCTTAAATCCTTTTCCCGCCTTTCCGTGAAAATCACATTAACTGGAGGTAGTATAATGGATTACAAGATTATCGAAAAGGAAGCCTTTGATATTATTGAAAAGGTAGAGACGCACACTGTTGAAAATTCTGAAAATGCAAAAAGTATACCAGACTTTTGGACAAGAGCCCACAATGACGGTACGGTAAACAAATTATTGAATGCAACAAACGACAGAGCTTACATCTTTGGTGTATGCTATGGAGATTCTTCTGAGAACGCCACGACGTTTGAGTATTCTATTGCAGCCAAATGTGATAAGAATGCAGCAGTACCGGCAGGCTTCAGAAAGAACATCATTCCCGCAAGAACCTGGGCTGTATTTGAGTGCAAAGGCGCAATGCCTGATGCCATACAAGATACGTGGAACAAAATTGTTTCCGAGTTCTTTCCAGCGTCGGGTTATCAGCCTACCTATGAAATGGACATAGAAGCGTATACCGAAGGAAATATGGACAGTCCTGATTACCGCAGCGAAATTTGGGTACCGGTAATTAAAAAATAAGCAAATGCCGCCTGTATAAATCAGGCGGCATTTAACTTTTTTATTTTTAAGACTTCATTAAAATTGACGATACCTGTATATAGCTGTTATTTACTGGAAAGTCCCAATGTGATATAATAATTTTATTATTTGCTTGTAAATCGGAGGAATAGTTTTGGACAGGATATTCATTGTTGAAGACGACAGCACAATTGCAAAGGCCGTATCGGATTATCTGGGCGGCTGGGGGTATGAGTGCATATGTGCTGATGACTTTTCGGACATAACAGCCCAGTTTGCAAAGGCAAATCCAAAGCTCGTCCTCATGGACATAACTCTCCCCCGCTATAACGGATATCACTGGTGCGGAGAGATACGCAAGCTCTCCCAGGTGCCTATAATTTTTATATCCTCCGCCGGCGACAACATGAGCCTTGTAATGGCGGTAAACCAGGGCGGGGACGACTTTATATCAAAGCCCTTTGACATGTCTGTGCTTGTAGCAAAGATTAAGGCCCTAATGCGCAGGGCATATGATTTTACTAAAAACCCGGATATAACTGAGCACTCCGGAGTAGTGCTAAACAGCTCAGACATGTCAATGTTTATAAATGATACAAAGACCGACCTGAGTAAAAATGAATTCAGGATTCTGCAAATCCTTTTTGAAAATGCCGGTCATATCGTCAGTCGGGATACGCTTATGCGCCGGCTCTGGGAGACGGACTGCTACGTAGATGAAAACACGCTGACGGTAAATATTGCCCGTGTACGCAAGAAGCTCAGCGAGGCGGGAGTGGACGATTTGATACGTACAAAAAAGGGCGTCGGCTACATGGTGGAGTAAAATATGCTGTTTTTCAAATATCTTAAATACAGGCTTTTTTATATCGTTCTGCTTTTAATATGCGCGATATGCGCAGTTAGTATTTTTTATCTTTACAATTTCTATCTTGAGGCCATAATTTACACTTGTCTGCTGTGCACTGCGATAGTCCTGGGATTTGGCGCAGCGGATTTTATAAGGTTTCGCAGAAAGCACCGTCATATAAAACAGCTTGAGAAAAATCCGCTTCTTGCACACGAACATCTTCCGACGGCCTCCGGGCAGATTGAAAAGGATTACGGTGAACTCATACGGAAAACTGCCGCGTGTGTACAGGAAAAGGAAGATGAAAGCGAAAAATCGAGAAAACAGATGTCTGACTACTACACCATGTGGGTGCATCAAATAAAAACGCCAATTTCGGCCATGGACCTTATCCTTCAGGGAGAGGGGCAGCCGGATACTGACGAACTGAAAATCCAGCTTTTTCGCATAAGCCAGTATGCAGACATGGTACTTGCCTACCTCCGTACAGACGAGCACAGCTCAGACTTTGTCTTTGCTCAGTACAGTCTGGACGGAGTAGTGCGCCAGGCCGTGAGGAAATATGCTTTTATGTTCATAAAAAAGCACCTCACGCTTGACGTCCGTGATATTGACCTCACTGTTACAACTGATGAGAAATGGCTTGTGTTTGTAATAGAGCAGCTGATTTCAAATGCAGTTAAATATACCAATGCCGGAGGCGTTACCATATACACTGAAGGCAGGTGCCTCTGCATAAAGGACACAGGTATTGGTATTGCGACTGAGGATTTGCCACGCATATGTGAGCGGGGCTTTACCGGGGTAAATGGCCGTATTGACAAGCGCGCTTCCGGTATAGGCCTCTACCTTGTGAACATGATTTTAAAGAAGCTGGGACACAGCATTGTCTTTGACTCATCTCTTGGAGAGGGCACAACCGTGCGGATATATTTCCCGACCCGGGATTTCATTCCATATGAATAGCAAGATTTAAAAATCCGGCGGCATGCCCGCCGGATTTTAACTAATACCGGAATACAAAATTTCATATATCGGCCCCTAATCTTACAAAAATGTAAGGTTAGGCACTTTTTTGTAAGCCATATCTATGGAAACGAACTGCTTTTGCGGGATATAATTTTGACACAATCACTCGGGAGGTAACCTAAATGTCACTACTTGAAGTAAGAAATCTCAAAAAAATCTACACAACCCGCTTTGGCGGCCAGTCCGTACAGGCTCTCACTGACGTCAGCTTTTCTGTTGAAGAGGGTGAGTTTACAGCCATAATGGGTGAGTCCGGTTCCGGTAAGACCACTCTGCTTAATATACTTGCTGCGCTGGACCGTCCCACCTCCGGAAATGTGTATCTAAACGGCAAGGACATAGGAGAAATCGGTGAAAAGCACATTGCCGCATTCCGCCGCGACAATCTTGGCTTTGTATTTCAGGACTTTAACCTCTTGGACACCTTTACTTTGAAGGACAACATTTTTCTGCCTCTTGTTCTATCCGGAATGAACTATAAAGAGATGGAGAGCCGCATAACTCCCCTTGCACATAAGCTTGGAATTGCGGATATTCTCAAAAAGTACCCATATGAGGTATCAGGCGGACAGAAACAGCGGGCCGCCGTGGCGCGGGCGCTTATAACTGAGCCGCGGATTATCCTGGCCGATGAGCCCACCGGGGCTCTGGACTCCCAGGCCTCTGACAATCTGCTCAATATTTTTACCGAGATTAACAGAATGGGCCAGACAATTCTGA
>CAJFTV010000034.1 GCA_904420055.1 Candidatus Alloscillospira gallinarum
GTATGGTTGTGCGCCCGTACTCATCAGGACGCATGTAAAGCTCCATTGCCCCCAGTACCTCCGCTTTTTCCCTTCCGTTCAGAAGATATTTTATCTCATAGCGCTTAAATGTCGCTTGGTAACCCATAGTGCCCTCCTTTTACTCTCCCGGCTTAGACACCGTGACCATACAAAATTTTTCATATCTGCTTTACCAGACCGGCTGAAATCCTCTGCACAGCGTCACGGCTTTCATGGTGCAAGTATATTAACATTCCCTTAACCCGACTTAAAAGATAGCCTTAACTCAGGTTAAAAATGATAATTCCATGTAACGCAAAACGGCCCGCACCTTAACAGTGCGAGCCGCTTTGCGTCAGACATTTATGATGTTTTATATTCAGGCGGGAAATATCACAGTTATCTGGAGAGATTTTTCGTCCCTGGTGGACGCTGTAATCTTGCCCCTGTGTGCATTTACAATTGCCAGGGCAATTGAAAGGCCAAGCCCGTACCCCCCGGTCTGTGAGTTGCGGGACTTGTCTGTCCGGTAAAAGCGGTCAAACAGGTGCTCAATACTATCTCTCGATATAAAACCGGTGGTGTTTGAAACCCTCAGACGTATCTGATTTTTCTGTTTTTCAAGGGAGATGTCTATCTCTCCTTCCGGGTCTGAGTATTTCACAGCGTTGTCAAGGAGTATATTAATAAGCTGTCTTATCGCTTTCTCCTCTCCATACATTGAAATCATCGGCCGTATTTCACTTATAAGGGTCTTGTTCTGTGTCTTGGCAAGGACCTGGAACGTCTTTGCCGTCTCCTCCGCTATATCCGACAGAGGGAACTCAATCATCTGGGAACCATACTGCTCCTCTTCCATACGCGACAGCAATATCAGGTCATTTGTCAAATCCGCCAGCCGCCTTGTCTGGGCGCGTATGTCATCAATCCACTCGTTACCCCCGCAGTCCATTTCCAGCACCTCTGCGTCGGCGTCTATAATGGTCAGCGGGGTCTTAAGTTCATGGCCGGCGTCTGTTATAAACCGCTTCTGCTTCTCATAATTTTCCGCAAACGGCTTTACAATATGCCTCGAAAACAAAATCACAAGGAGCAAAACGGCCAAAAAGCCGACTATTGAGACGACCGCTCCGATTAGCATATATGTGTGGAATGTGCTTATACTTCTTCCGCAGTCCAGAAAAATAATATGTGTCTCGGCGCCAGAGGCGTACATAATGTATCTATAGCTGTCTGTAAAGCCCTTGGTATGTCCGCCGCGCAGCACAAGCTTTGCATACTCAATCGCAGCCGAGGTGTCCACCGCGGCAATTTTGCCGGTATTTACCGCTATTGCCTCACCGTTGTCGTTTAAAAATACGGAAAAGTATCGGGACTCGTACGGCAGCTCCGGCGACACAAAGTGTTCTTTCTTAAAATGCTTGTCCTTGTCAATTCCGGACATGTCGGGAAAAACTCCATCGTTCTCTTTTAAAATAGACAGAGTCCTGTCGGCTTTATTTACCAGTTCCCGATAGTTCAAAATGCTGACTGAACCCATAACGACAACAAGCACGATAAACAGAGAGACCATTGCCGCAATGATAAGCTTTATCCTCAGCTTTTTTATCATCTGGTCTCCTCCAGCGAATATCCCGCGTTTCGCTTTGCCTTAATCTGTATATTGGCCTGCAGCGCCGACAGCTTTTTTCTGAGATATGATATGTACACCCACACAACATTTATCTCCGCTTCGCTGTCATACCCCCATATTTTTTCCATAAACCGCTCAGAGGATATCAAATTCCCGGGATTGCTCATCAAAAGCTCCATCATCTGAAATTCCTTGCTCGTAAGACGAAAGCTCCCGCCCGGGGCGGACAGCTCATATTTCCCACGGTCCAGCGTTACATTTCCCATCTTCAGCAGTGAGCTCTCCCGTGCCGCACGAGGTCGGGTCATTGCCCGGATACGCGCTAAAAGCTCCCTGGAGTTAAACGGCTTAGTCAGATAGTCATTTGCCCCGGAATCAAGCCCCAACACTTTGTCGTCCACCTCAGATTTTGCCGTCAGCAAAAGCACGGGAATTGAGTTGCCCCTGCTGCGCAGCTCTCTCAGCACCGTAATACCGTCTACCTTTGGTATCATAATATCCAGCACCACGCCGTCATAGTCTCCCGCATCAAGGTACTCCAGCGCATCGGCTCCGTCATATACGGGGTCAACAGAATAGTTGTTCCGCTCCAAGATCGCTACCAGCGCTTTTGAAAGCGCCTTTTCATCTTCTACAAGCAGTATCCGCATAAGACAGCTCCTCCCATGTAACAGTTCTCTGTATCCTGCACCGGCATATTTAAACTCTAAGCTTACCGCCTCAGATAAGGCTAACGGTGTGATAACGATTTTACAGTTATTATATCATAAGTCTGCCACTTTAAACAGAGTTAAAACTCCATACAGGGTCAACATGCAATTTCAGATGCCTCAATACAACAAAAATCCCGCAGCCTTAAACTGCGGGTAAAAATCATTCAGAGACAATATGTGAAACCAAAATTGCTATAAACTGTGACGCCGTGGGCTTGTCCCTCAGCCTGCACCCCGCCAGCTCCATGAGCGGCTCCTGACTTCTGTTCCAGACATGCGTAACTACCGTCCGTATGTTTCTCTCAACCGCCGCGGCCGACGTGTTGTACCGCCGCGCCACCTCCGGATACAGACTTTTCGTCACCGACAGCAGATATCCCCTGTCCTCCGCCGCCAGAAGCACCGCATACAGCGTCTGGTAATATCCCGCATAGTTCGCCGTCACTCCAAGCTCTTTCAGCATCTCACTTATCTCTTTCTTCAACTTCTTCCTCTCCCCATAGCTTTACTATTTCGTATATCAGTTTTGCAAACTCTTTTCTCTTGTCGTCAGGTATCTCTCCCAGTGAGTTTATCAGTCCTAAAAGCTGTTCTATCACGTCCAGCTGTGCATCCACAAATGACCCGGACAAGAGCACACGAGGCTCTATCCCGAGCTTATTTGCTATGTGCTCTACTGTGTCTATCCTGGGACTCGACTTCTGGGCGAGCAGAGCCTGGAGATGGGACCGTGATATTTCCAGGTCCTCGGCAAACTCAGACAGGCTCTGTTTTCTGCGGGATCGAAACATATTCAAGATTATTGACATATTTCTTTGTATTTCCACAAATATCACCCTCAAATAACAATACGGGCACGGAAAGGAATGTGCAAGAGTATTTTGTTGGTATTTTATACCGTTTTATCGGTATTTTTTGACTTCAGAATATCAGAATAACAGACTCAGGTTCGCTATGATGACAGGCTATGCAATAATTATTCAACACTAATCAGCAGGCCGCAAGTCCCCTGAACATATCCTCATATCTGCTGTCACATTTCACAGTTCAGCTCATAAATCATTCACCATTATAAAATTGAATTAATAAATTTAAAAAAGTCAACAAAAATAAATACATAATCTGTGTTTTTTCTATTTAATTATTGACTGCAACAATAATCGATAGTATAATTTGGGCGTAACAATTTATAGATTAAAGGGGTGAAAAAATGCGATTAACTAAAAACGAACTCTCGATTATGGAAATACTTTGGGAAGTACAGCGTCCTCTTTTAAGCAACGAAATTGTTGACCTTTGCAAGGAAAAGAAATGGAAAGCCAGTTCTATTCACATTCTGATAAACAGTCTGCTTGACAAACAGGCAATTGCAGTTGCAGGTTTTGAAAAGGTAGGCAAGCATTACTGCCGTACTTTTAAACCCCTGCTGACAAAAGAGGAATACATGGTCAGTTCGGTAATTGACGAGGCTAAACTCAATGACTCAGTAATCAGAGAAATGATGCTGGCTCTTATTCAGGACAAAAGCATCTCCGATGAAACTCTAAACATTTTAGACAGCATAATCAAGGACAAAAAGCAGAAAAAATAAGGACTGAGTTTATTCGCGAGGGAGCCGGGAGATTATGTCCATAACAGTGTACTCGGTTCTTATGGCACTCCTCTGGTTCAGTGTTTTCACGGTTATATTCTCGTTTCTCATGCGGTACAACTGGTTCGTCGGCGCGTTCAACATATGGACTCTGGTCATTCTGGTCGCCCTTTGTATTTTCAGGGCTATTGTACCTATTGAACTGCCCGGCGCAATAGTTTTGCGGTCATACACGATATTCGGTGTTATACGTGACGGCCTGTATTTTAAAGTGTTCACCATTGCGGGACTTGACGTAACCGTGCTGGGTATACTGCTGACCATATGGGCTTTGGGAAGTTTATTTCTGCTCGTTCGGCTTGCAAGGCGGTACATAGGCTTCGATCTTAAAATCAGGAAGCTGCCGGAGAGCAACGATGAGGAACTGGCGAGAATTGTTAAAGAGATTTGTCATACAGACAGAGAAATTAAAATTATCAAAGCTAAAAGTATAACCACACCGATGGTTACAGGTCTTACAATTCCTGTTATACTGTTTCCGGAAGTCATCATATCAAAGGAAGCGGTTGTGAACGTCATACTTCACGAGTGGAATCACTATCTGCACAAAGATATGTGGATTAAGATGTTCACCAAAATTATCTGCTATCTCATGTGGTGGAACCCGCTGGTTTACCTGCTGGAATCCAATCTAAGCCACATTCTGGAAATCAAGTGTGACAGAGACGTTGTAGCTATGATACCCGATGGTGAGCGCGGCGGCTATTTCCGGTCTATTCTGGAAGTCTACTACGCGACGCACAAAAAGGGTAATGCCAAAGCGCCTCCTTATTCCGCGGGATTTGCCCGCACCCGTTATGAAAGACAGATAATTCAGCGGTTTACCATCGGAATGGATCCGCCGGAGATAAAGCACAAGCGTTTGGCTTACGGCGCACTGATAACCGCGGTCGTTATATCCTTTGCCATATCGTATTTGTTTATAATCCA
>CAJFTV010000035.1 GCA_904420055.1 Candidatus Alloscillospira gallinarum
ATATGTGAGTGATTTGGGGGCACAGCAGTTAAATTGCTGTGTCCCGTTTTTTAAGACAAGAGGACGGTGAGACAATGGAGCTTACGCCGGGTACGGAGATAACATATGTAAAGGGCATCGGCCCCGCCAGAGGCAAGGCCTTTAACAGAGTTGGGGTACATGTACTGTCAGACCTTCTGAATTTTTTCCCGAGGGGATACGAGGACAGGCGCACAATAAAGGAGATAAACGGCTTAACCCCTGGAGAGACCGTCTGCGTCACGGCCCTTGTGGCAGATGCGCCACGGCTGTCTCACATAAGGAAGGGGCTGGACCTTGTAAAGTTCCGGGCGGTGGACTCAACCGGCTCAATTGAGATTACTTTTTTTAATCAGGCGTACCTGAGAGATACCTTTAAGGTGGGGGAGAGCTACACATTTTACGGGAAAATCACAGGCTCACTTACAAAACCCGCCATGACGAATCCGATTTTTGAGCCCGAAAATACACCCGGGGGAGTGACCGGGAGAATAATGCCGGTGTATCCGCTCACGGCGGGGCTGAGCCAGAAAACCGTGTACAGCGCCGTGAATAAGTGCCTTGAGGTCTGTGCGGGAAATATCCCGGAGGTGCTGTCGCAGAGGGTGAGGGCAAAATGGTCTCTCGCCGCGGCGGAGTACTCCTACAACAACATTCACTTTCCCAGGGACGGAAAGGCGCTGGAGCTTGCCCGCCGCCGGTTTATATTTGAGGAGCTGTATGTGTTCTGCTGCGCAATGCAGACTCTACGCGGGAAGCGGAGCCGCAGTCCCGGAATTAAAATTGCGGCACGCGCTCCGGAGGAATTTTTCTCTCTTCTGCCGTTTGCGCCGACCGGGGCGCAGAAGCGGGCGGTGTCGGAGGCATTTTTGGATATGACGCAGGCCCGCGAGCCTATGAGCCGTCTTGTACAGGGAGATGTGGGATCGGGTAAGACAGTGGTGGCGGCGGCGTGCTGCTGGCTGTGCGCCCGTGGCGGATACCAGGCGGCATTTATGGCGCCCACTGAAATATTGGCACACCAGCACTACAATACTATTACAAAGCTTTTAAACCCCTTTGAAGTGCGAGTTGACCTGCTGGTTGGAAGTATGACGCCAAAACAGAAAAAGCAGGTGTACGCGCGCCTGGAGGCCGGAGAGACGGACATTGTAATAGGCACCCACGCCATAATTTCAGAGAACGTGAAGTTTTACAGGCTGGGGCTTGTTGTGACGGACGAGCAGCACCGGTTCGGAGTACAGCAGCGAAGTGCCCTGTCTCAGAAAGGGGACAGTCCTCATGTGCTTGTAATGTCCGCCACGCCAATTCCGAGAACACTTGCACTTATTATCTACGGTGAGCTGGACGTGTCGGTAATTGACGAGTTGCCGCCGGGCCGGCAGAAGGTGGACACCTTTGCCGTGTCAGAGGGCATGAGGCAGAGGATATATAACTTCATACGGAAAAATGTGTCTGAGGGCAGACAGGTGTATATAGTATGTCCAATGGTAGAGGAAAACGACGCAGCCGAGCTTAAATCCGCTGTTGAATACGGTACAGAGCTACAGACAAAGGTGTTTCCCGACTTGAATATCGGCATAATCCACGGCAAGATGAAGCCCGCAGAAAAGGACAGGGCAATGGCGGACTTTGTTTCTGGAAAGACGGACATACTTGTGGCCACCACAGTTATAGAGGTGGGGGTGGACGTGCCCAACGCCACAGTGATGGTTGTGGAAAACGCGGACAGGTTCGGCCTGTCGCAGCTGCACCAGCTGAGGGGGCGGGTAGGCCGTGGAGAGTTTAAATCCTACTGTATACTTTTTAACGCCTCCGGAGGTGAAAACGCCGGGAAGCGGCTTAAAGTCATGTGCGCGACAAATGACGGATTTAAAATTGCTGAGGAGGATTTAAGGCTCCGTGGTCCCGGCGACTTTTTCGGCTCGCGTCAGCACGGGCTTCCGGAGTTTAAAATGGCGGACCTCGCTTCTGACATGGACGTGCTGAAGGCTGGACAGAGTGCGGCGCAGGAAACGCTTTGCGATGACCCGGAGCTTATTAAGCCGGAAAACCGATATCTCAGAGACCGCATGGAAAAGATATTTGAGACTTATTCCGGAGGTATAAATTAAGAGTATGAGAAAAATTGGACTGAAAAGATGGATAATAGCAATGCTCTTTGTGGCCTGCGGCTGTGTTGCATTTCTTTTCACCTGGAACATATACTTCTTTGTGCTTGGCCTTGCCGGATTTATTGTGACAATTATTACCGGCATACTTGAGAATATGAAGGACTGAGCTGCAGCAGGGATAAAGGGCTGACTTGCCGCCGAGTGGAGAAAAAACAGCAGATGGCAGAGCGCACAGGTTTTTAACAGAAACACAAAAAATAAAGAAAATCCGCGGTGAAACCCACCGCGGATTGATATTTTGTTAAGTGGAAAAACGCTTGCGTTTTGCACAGGGCAGATATGAAAAGCCGTCTATAGTTACACTGGGGACAGCTTTTAAGTTTAGAATATGGGAAGAAGTCCGATGACCGACCCAAGAACGACACCTGAGACAAATACAATAGCAAGTGTAATGAGGTTGTCTTTTAAATTGCGGTTTGCTCTGAACAGAACCAGCATCCCCACGCCGGAGGCGGTTAAAAGCCCTGAGAGCATTGCCCCCGCGCTCATGCCGCCCTGAAGATAAAGCTGGGTTATTACCACAGACGACGCGCAGTTTGGTATAAGTCCGACAACGCCGGCGATAAGCTCTCCGATAACTGGCCTGTTAAGTATGAGGTTTGACAGGTTTTCACGGCCAATTAAACCAATGACAATATTCATTATAAAGGATATTATGAGGATAAAGACAAAAATTTGAACGGTGTGAATGACGGCAGAGCGCAGAATACCATGCTCGCAGTCGCAGTGCTCATGCTCACAGATATCGTGGATAGTGTGGTCGCTGCGCTTCTTTTTAAATGCCAGGTCTACCATGAAGCCCACAAAAATTGCGGCCACGACTTTAACTGCCAGAATTTTGAGAATGAGCACAACGCTGACATTCTCTGAAATCAGTATAGGCAGCATCTCGTCTGAGGTGGAGAGGAAAACCGCCACCAGTGTTCCGCGTGTGGCAATTCCGCCTGCGTAGAGGTTTGACACCGCGGCGGAAAATCCGCACTGGGGGACAATGCCCAATAAGCCGCCGATTGCGGGACCGAATTTTCCCGCTTTGTTTACAGCGGAAATGGAGCGTGAACTTAGCTTATGCTCCAAAAGCTCCATGACTATGTATGTCAGGAGCAGGAAGGGCAGAAGCTTTAGGCTGTCAATCAGCGCGTCAAGAAAATAATCAAGCATGAAACGACCTCGTTAAATAGTATAAAACATGTAAAGTATATCCCGCTGCCGGCGCTTTTGTCAAGTAAATTGAAAAATGCAAAAACCAAAAAGTCAGGTATCATACTGATACCTGACTTTTTTATACCAGTGCGAAGATGGATGGCTTTTCCTGATTTTACTTGTCCTCCAGCATTGACTCCACATCGGTCATTCTGCCGTCGGCCAGCTCCTGGGATATGAGAACCTGTCCGCAGCTGGGGCATCGGAGCAGGTCCTCGCTGAATGAGCGCTCAAGGTAGTCAAAAACGGTCTTTTTTACAACAAGTTCCTTGCCGCACTTACGGCATTTCCATTTGCTTTCCATATTGCATTCTCCATTCCGCCGCACAATAAGACAGTTACGGCCGTTATAGTTTGGAAAAGTGGGAACTATTCGCCCTCTCTGAAGTGCATTCTGTGGCAGTAGGCCCTTGACACCTCATAAATATCGCCGACTTTCTTGTACTGGGCCCAGTACGTCAGGGCGTCTGTAACGAGGAAGCACAGGCACTCGCCGGTCTCCTCGCTTATAAATCCGGTGCTGTCCTGTTCCGCTTTCCATATCGCATGTTTTATAGAGCGGGCGGTAATCATCTTCTCCTCCATCTCCCGGCGGACATAATCCGGTATCTCAAGCACAAGGTCGTCCCAGGGCTCTTTTTTTGGAGTGAAGGTGACATTTTTGTATTTGTCCAACAATTTCACCTTTGCCATAATTGCGTTGCTCCTTTTCTCGTCCAGGTTCGGCGTGTCACCGGAGTAAATTCCGAAAACCGCCTCCAAAATGTGACGGCAGGATTTGTCCTGTGAGCGGAATATTTCACGGCAGTTTACGCAGTAAACTATATAGGGGTACTCCGAATCGGCTGCCCGGTTTCGTATTATATCCCCGTAAAGCTCCGGGTCTGCAAGGCGAATGTGACCGCCGTTTCCGCAGCACTGTCCGTTTGAGTCGTAGTCGCTGAGCTCCGCGCCACAGCGGCGGACAAGGCTTCTGACGGACTTAATGACGCTTGGCGTGGCGTACACGGCGCAGGGGTCAAAGACAGATACGGTGTCAAAGCCGGAGAGAGTGCCGGCGACCTCTTTTTCGTCCAGAAGTGTGTAAAGCGACACGGCCTTTGCCTCGGGCAGGTGCATTTTAATCATCTTTGTGCAGGAGGTGCAGGCTGTTACAAGGGTTGGCCGGCCCATCTCCTCCCATTTTTCGCGGATAAGAGCTGTATTTTTCTCAAGCAGCGGCTTATCTCCCGCCCAGTAGGAGGGGGCGCCGCAGCACATGGATATTATACCGGCAGAGTAATTTTTCTGCAAGAATTCATATGAACGTATGACATATTCGGGATTTGCCGCGCCCAGCTGACAGCCGGGGAAGAATGCGTACTCACACTTGCCGCTTTCACCCGGGACAAAGGAAAACGCCGCCTCTCCAGAGTAAAACCGCTGGCTGTCCAGCCAGAAGTCGTGAAACGCCGGCGGATAGTCTCCCCGCTCCATTCTGTTTTGCCTTGAAAAGCAGAAGAGGCCGGGAAGGTCTGTACCGGTGGGACATGCGTCCTTGCAGCGGTTGCACATGTTGCAGGAGTACACGGCCCTTGTCACGCTGTGGGTGGTTATGGGCGGACGTACCTGTGAATCAAGATAGACAGATGACGCGTACTGGTGTGGCTTTTTCTTGTATTTCCTTAAAAGCTCGCAGGTATTTAAGCATGCGGTACAGTCACATTGCAGGCATCGGGCAGCTGCGGCTTTTGCCTCGTCTTTTGTAAAAACGTCTCCCGTCTTTACAACTGGGGGAACCCGTGTCTGACCGTCGTGGTCCACAATTCGTGTACAGTTTGTCTTATTCCAGCGTTTTACACCGAAGTCTGGACTTCCGGAAAGGAGATAGGACTCGATATAACTTGCCACGTCCAGACCCTCAGCCATTGCCTGGCATGGGGAAGCGCCGCACATCTCACCGCAGGCAAAAACGCCCTTTACCTCCGTCATATAAGTGTAGTAATCACGGGTCTGGGAGACGCCGAATATGTCGCCGCCTTTTCCGGCGGCAATGAGCACCGCGTCATAGTTTGACATATTGTTAAGGCCGGTTATCTCATCGGCGAGGTGAAACTGCACACGGGTAGTTTTGAATTTTGTGGCAAAGTCCATGGCAAAGGTGTCAAAATCCGGGTGGGACTTTAAGCTGCCTCCAATTTCATTTGTCTTTTCATATATATCTACGGTGTACTGCTTCTGTGACAGCATAAAGGCCGCGGACAGCCCGCATATTCCGGCGCCAATTACGGCAACGCGCTCGCTCTTCAGCGCACCGGCGTAGACGTCTGGGGAAGTGTTTTTGGCATATGTGGCACAGGCATCCTCAATGTCGTGAATTGCCACCGGCTCATCGCCGAGATACTTCCTCTGACAGACGCCCTGGCACTGCCTTGAACACAGGGTGTATGCAACCGATGGAAAGGCCACAGTGTTTATAAGGTCCTTGTAGCAGGAATCCCAGCGGCCGCGGGCGGCCTTTTTCATAAGTCCGCGTATGTCGATATGATAGGGACATGCGTAGGTACACGATGCTGGCTCACCGTTGAAGCAGCCGGCAGTAAATTTTAAAGCGTCTGACTGCAGCATGTTTTCACCTCCGAAAAAGGTTAAAAGGGCGGGCGTCCAAAAGGATACCCTGCCCTTTTATAATACTATTATTCCCTGAAAAAGTCTATAAGTTACAGGGGATTTGCGGCAATTTCGTCCATCTCGTCGTCAAAGTCGGTGCCGAGGAAGTATTTGGGAGGAGTGAGGTCCTCTCCCTTCTGGAGCTTCTCCCAGCCGGCTTTTACCTTGTCAGGTGTCGCGGGCAGTGCGTAAACACGGACGCCGGTGGCGTTGTTGATTGCGTTTATAACAGCCATGTGGCCGGAGCTCTGGAAGCACTCAGAGCAGCCAGAGGAGCCGTAGGGGCCGTTTTTACGGGGAGTCTCAAGGTACAGGACATTGAAATCGTCTGGAATCATGTCGATTGTGGGCACACCGCAGCCGGCCATATTTCCGGATTTCTTCTGCTCCGGGTTGTAGTCCTCAGAGAGGGCAAAGCCGATGCTGTGGGAGAGACCGCCGTATGCCTGACCGTCAACAGCCAGCTTGTTGCCGATTGTTCCGACGTCAGCGCAGCAGGTATATCCCAGTACCTGGGTTTTTCCGGTGTTTACGTCCACGTCAACAAGGCAGGTATTTACGGAGTACATAAATGTTGCGTCCTTGTTGCCGGAGCCGTCGTTGGGGTCAAGTGCGTGGTCGATGCCAAGGTTAAACTGGTCGTAGTGGCCGATATACTTTGTGGGAATACCCTCGGCTACCATCTCGTCGTAGGTGCGGTATGTGCCGTCAGCCTTGCGCATCGCGTCCATGAGCTTGTTTGCGCCGTCTATTGTTGCGTTACCGCACATGTAGTGGAGACGGCTTGCAGCTGCAAGTCCTGTGTCGGGGCAGGTCTTGCTGTCATTCATTCTCAGGACAATCTGGTCGGGTGTCACGCCCAGAGGCTCAAGAGCCTTTACAATGTGGGTGATGGAGCCGATGTCTCCGCCCTGTCCGACATCTTCCCAGGTGTTGCTGAAGAGGATTTTTCCGTCGGGGAGGAGCTCAATGCCGACCTCGGCTGCGTCAATCGCGCCCGTTGTGGCAAGGAAGCCGCCCAGAGAGATGCCTACGCCCATGTGCTTGCCCTCAGCGCGGCCGGCCTCGGCCTTTGCCTTATAGTCGTCATAATAGGGCTTAATCATTTCCATAAGCGTCGGATAAACATACTCGAAGTACTCACGCTGGTTTATGGTTGTGTCGCCAGGACGTGCGCAGTTTAAGTAGCGGAACTCCCATGGGTCCATGCCGATTTTCTCAGCCGCCATGTCTATAAGGGCCTCAGTTGTGGTGTAAATCTGAGGTGAGCCAAATCCGCGGTAAGCGGTGTTATAGGACTGGTTGGAAACGCAGCCGCGGGCCAGTGCGCGGATATTTGGAATGTTATAGCCGTGGAAGCCAACGGAGGCGAGGTTGTTGAATATCATAGGTGCAACGCCGGTGTATGCGCCGTGGTCAAGAGCCACGTCGTACTCCGCGGCGATAATCTTGCCCTTTTCGTCTACGGCGATTCTGCCGTTTGCGAATGTAGCGGAGCGCTTTCCGGAGGTGTGGTTAAACTCCTCGTAGTTAAGGCTCAGGCTGCAGGGCATGTCAAGGCACTGCATCGCGGTGACAAGAAGTGAGGGAACTGGGCTTGTGATGCCGTATCCGAACATGCCGCCGGGGGCGTTGGAGATAATGCGGAGCTTCTCGGGGGGGACACCGGTTGCGCCAGCGGTTGCGCCCAAGGTCTCGGTTAAGTTCTGGCACTTAATCTGAAGGGTATAGTTGCCGTTCTCGTCAATGTAGCCCTGGCCCATATCAGCCTCAATGGGGAGGTGGGGCTCATGCTGTGAGTGGAAGCTGCCCTCTGCCACGTAAGGAGCGTTGTCGAAAATCTCGTTTACGTCCTCGCCTTTTACAACAGGCTGCTCAACGTGGAAATTTGGAACTGCCTCATGTATCTGCATTGCGCCGGGGGCAAGTGCCTCGGGTGCGGTCATGTAGTAGGGGAGAATCTCAAGGTCCTGCTTTACAAGCTTTGCAGCGGCGCGGGCGTGCTCAACGCTGTCAGCCGCGACGAGCGCTACGCAGTCGCCGACCTTGCAGATTTTGTCTCCGGCAATGATGGGGAAGTCTGTTACTCCCTTTGCCTTTGTGCGGGGGTTAAACATGGGGAAGGCAAGGTTATTGGAGCCCTTGACGTCCTTGGCAAGCATTACCTTGTAAACACCGGGCGCCTTTTCAGCCTCGGAGATATCTATATTCTTGATTTTTGCATGGGGAACAGTAGAAAGAACAACAGCCAGGTGAGCAAATCCCTCAGGGAGACGAAGGCCGATGTCATCGCCGAAATCTGTAAGGCCGCAAACCTTTGCCACAGCGGTTGGACGGGGCAGCTTGGAGCCGTAAATGTCTTTCTCTGTGGAGGGGTCATATGTGATGTCGGCCATTGTGGCTTCGCCGCGCATTACCTTTGCCGCGGCCATTACCGCGTCAACAATGGGCTTATAGCCTGTGCAGCGGCAGATATTGCGGTTTTTCTTAAACCACTCTCTCACTTCCTCGCGGGTGGGGGAGGGGTTTTTCAGCAGGAGCCCGTAAGCGGATACGATAAATCCCGGTGAGCAGAAGCCGCACTGGGCAGCGCCGTATGTAACCCAGGCCTGCTGCAGGGGGTGAAGATTGCCCGGGGTGCCTATTCCCTCAATTGTGGTAATCTCTGTGTAGTCTTCAACCTTGCTCATTTTAACTGTACATGCGCGCTTTACCTCACCGTTCATGATGACTGAACAGGAGCCGCACACGCCAGTGCCGCAGCCGACTTTTGTGCCGGTGAGACCGTTGCGGCGAAGTAAGTCGGCAAGAGTGTCTTTTTCATAGTCACAGATGAAAAATCTCTCAACGCCGTTAACTTTCAGCGTCTTTCTTGTAAGCTGTTTCAATGCAATCCACCTTTCTTGCGAAATCTCAAATTTATACAAAATACATTATATCAAAGGAAAAAATACATTTCAATTGGTAAAAAACTATTATTAAACATGGCGGGTTGTATTAACAAATGCCCTGTTTTATACCAAAAAATAGGAATGACTTTTGTAAAATTTTTCTTTATTTGAAAATTATTTAATCTTGCCGGATGCCGATTTGTAAAATTTTACGTTATTTTTTTCGGAAAAACACTGTTAATTACAACTAAAAAAGCTTAAAATGTGGCCTGAGAGGAAGAAAACCTTCATAAACATGTACAAATGCGGCTGTGATTATTAAAAATCGCTTAAAATGCTCTTAATTTAGTGTAAGGCGGTTTATTTAAAGTTGACTTTGCGGCGCAAAACTGATACCATTTTAAAACTAAATAAGTTTTGTATTAAAATTTTTTAATACACTGGAACTTGCAAGCACTCTTTTTCGTCAAAAGTGTGAAAGGAGCAGTTCGATGAAAAAGCGGTTTATAGCTGTACTGTCAGCGGCCTGCCTTGTGATGGCCATGGTGCTGTCATCTGTTTTTATGGCCTGTGCGGTACAGATTAAAAGGGATAACGAAGAGGTTCCGGAAAGCCCGGTGATTGAAAGCCAGAATCCGAGCAACTCAAAGATATCCACATATGTAACCAGCGGGGAGATAGTCCTGTCGGTGACGGCGCGGGGCAACGGAGAGCTCAGCTATGAGTGGTACATCGACGGAAGCCCCCAGTACTGTAATGAGAACATATTTGTGTTTAACCCGGTTCAGCACACGCCAAAGAATAATGGCGAGCCTTACAGCGTGTACTGCACCGTGACGAATACAATAGGTGACAGCGCCAGAGAGGTTTCCTCAAAGCAGTGGTCAATTTACGTAGAGCACCCTGTTGGGCCGGAGATAATAAACTCAGCCTCTGCAAGCGAGATTACCGGGAACGGCACAGCGACGTTTACCGTGGAGGCAAAGGGAGATAATCTCATATATCAGTGGTACATAATGGACGGCGCCGGAGGAAAAAACGCCGTATCAAATGGGGTTTCCGGCAGCTTTGAGTATTCAGGAGTCACGACAAAAACGCTTTCTGTTAAGTGCACGGGCGTTATGGACTCTGTTGTACAAAGCTATGTCTGTGAGGTCACGTCCCAGGCGGGCATAACCTCTACTACTGATGTGTATATTCTGTACGCAAATCCCGACCCCGCTCTTGATACAGTCCGGAGCATTGCAGTTAACCGCCTGCCGAGCAAAACCTCTTATACGGCGGGAGACAAGCTCGATACCTCCGGAATGTCCATAGATGTCACGACAGGCCGGGGCACTGAGACCATTACAAGCGGTTTTGTCTGCACTCCAACATATTTAAATGATGTGGGGCAGACGACAGTAACAGTGTCATACGGCGGACAGACGACGACATTCACAGTGTCGGTTGAACAGGGCGAGCACGACCACAAATGGTCGCAGTGGGAGAAGGACGACGCATTAAAGACAGTTCAGCGCCACTGTACTGTCGAAAACTGTGACGTAAGCGAGCGGTATACTTTTACGGAATTTGCGCAGCAGTTCCCTGATGAGGCGTCGGCCCTTGGCATTGAGACCGATGGTGACCGTGACCCTTCAGGCAGCGGAGACAATCAAAACGGAGGAAACGGCGGACAGGACACGGATAACGGAAATGCTGATAACGATGGAGACAGTTCTGACAAAAACAATCAGAACAGCGGCGTAAAGAAGGACGGGGGCGTCAGCAGTCCGTTTTTATGGATTATAATCGTAATAGCGTTCCTTATCCTGGTGGGGGCTGGCTGTTACTATTTCCTGGTATACAGAAAGCCCGGTACCGGGGATAAAAGTAAAAAGCCCAATAAAAAAGTAAATGTCCGCAGGAAAAGCGGGAGACAGGACAGAAAGCCCTGACAGTTAGTTTAATATTGAAATACAGGCACCTGCAAAAAGTGAACAGCACCCCATTTGTTAGACAGTATGATATACTGAATAACAAGTGGGGTGATTTATTATGCCAAAAGGGATACCAAACAAAA
>CAJFTV010000036.1 GCA_904420055.1 Candidatus Alloscillospira gallinarum
CCGGAGTCGGTAATAAGGCAGTGCGGTTATGTTGAGGAGTTTTTGAAAAATGTATAAGGTATTTATTGACGGGCGCGAGGGCACCACGGGTCTGCGCATTTTTGAGAGACTTGAAAAACGTGACGATATTGAGATAACAGTTCTGCCCGAAGAGCTTAGGAAAGACCCGGGCGCCAGAAGAGAGGCTATTAACAGCAGCGACGCCGCGTTCCTGTGTCTGCCAGATGCGGCGGCGGCGGAGTCCGCGGACATGGTGAAAAACGGACATGTCAGGATATTTGACACCTCCACCGCCCACCGGACTGCGGAAGGCTGGGCCTACGGCTTCCCGGAGCTGTCGAAAGAGCATATGGAGAATATAAAAAATTCTCAGTATGTGGCGGTGCCCGGCTGCCATGCAAGCGGGTTTATAGCACTTGTTTATCCCCTTGTCAAGGCCGGGATTTTACCGAAAAGTGCACATCTGTCCTGCTTTTCCCTGACTGGCTACAGCGGGGGCGGAAAGAAAATGATTGCCCAGTATGAGGGGGAAAATCGGGAGGAGCTTCTCCGTTTTCCGAGACAGTACGGACTTACGCAAAATCACAAGCATTTGAAGGAAATGCGGCATGTGACAGAGCTTGACAGCTTTCCGGCGTTTTCCCCGATTGTGGGGGACTTTTACAGCGGCATGTGCGTCACCGTACCGCTCTTTGCAGACGATATAAACGGCAGTATCGAGGATATCAGGCGGGTTTACAGCGGGCTCTATAGCGGAGATATAGTACGCTATGTGGAAAACGCCGACGAGGACGGTTTCATCGCTGCCGGGACGTATGCAGGACGGGACAGTATGGAGATTGCCGTTTTTGGCAATGAGGACAGGATAATTTTAAACGCCAGGTATGACAACCTGGGTAAGGGAGCTTCCGGTGCCGCGATAGAGTGTCTTAATATCGCAATGGGCGTATCCCCGGAAAAAGGACTGGAATTATAAAGGAGCAGAGTTAATATATGGAAATGATAAGCGGAGGAGTGTGCGCGCCAAAAGGCTTTAAGGCGTCGGGAGTACACTGCGGAATAAGGAAAAACAAGTCAAAAAAGGACTTGGCGCTCATATTCAGCGAGGTAAAGGGGCCGTGTGCCTGTGTATACACCACAAATCTTGTGAAGGGCGCGCCCATAGCCGTGACAAGGGAAAATGTCGCGGACGGGTACGCGCAGGCGGTTATCTGTAACAGCGGAAATGCCAACACCTGCAATCTTGGCGGCGAAGACGTGGCGCGGGAGATGTGCGCTCTTGCCGGAGCGGAGCTGGGAATTTCACCGAGTGATGTTATTGTCGCCTCCACGGGCGTAATTGGACAGCCGCTTGACATTACTCCTATTGCGGGCTCTATAGGGGAGCTTGTAAAGGGGCTGAAGGGAGACTGCCGCGACGCCTGTGAGGCAATTATGACCACAGACACTGTGCCCAAAGAGGCGGCGGCGGAATTCACTGCCGGCGGCAAAACCTGCCGGATTGGCGGCATTGCCAAGGGCTCAGGCATGATACACCCCAATATGGCGACAATGCTTGTGTTTGTCACAACAGACGCGGCGATTACGTCTGAGATGCTTCAGAAGGCTCTCAGTGAAGATGTCAGGGACTCGTTTAACATGGTGAGCGTGGACGGGGACACATCTACAAACGACATGGTATCTGTAATTTCAAACGGACTTGCAGGGAACACAGCGATTGACAGCGAAGGCGCGGACTTTGACGAGTTTAAAAAGGCCCTTGCCGCAGTAACCAAAACTCTGTGCAGGAAAATTGCCGGTGACGGCGAGGGGGCGACAAAGCTCATAGAGTGTGTTGTAACTCACGCGGACACAAAGGAAAACGCCGTAATCTCGTCAAAAGCGGTTATATCCTCGTCGCTTGTAAAGGCGGCGATGTTCGGCGCAGACGCCAACTGGGGGAGAGTACTCTGCGCCATCGGCTATTCCGGAGCAGACGTGGACGTAAACCGCGTTGACGTGTCTTTTGCCTCTGAGAAGGGCAACTTTGAGGTGTGCAAAGACGGCCGGGGCGTGGAGTTTTCCGAGGAGAAAGCCAAGACGGTGCTTGGAGAGAAAGAGATAAAGATTTTGGTTGACCTTAACAGCGGTACGGAGACGGCAACAGCCTGGGGCTGCGACCTCACATATGAATACGTAAAGATTAACGGGGACTACAGGACCTGAAGCTGGGGAACTTTTGGAGGTAGGATTGATGTCAAACAGATTTGATGAGACAAGGGCAGAAATTATCACACAGATGCTGCCATACCTGCAGAAATACAGGAATAAGGTAATCGCCATAAAATACGGCGGAAACGCCATGCAGAGCGAGGAGCTGAAGCGCCTTGTAATGGGAGATGTGATACTCCTTTCCATGGTGGGCATAAAGGTCGTTTTAATCCACGGCGGCGGCCCGGAGATAACTGAGCTCATGGATAAAATGGGAAAGAAGAGCGAGTTTATAGACGGGCTTCGCGTCACAGATAAAGAAACAGCGAACATTGCCCAGATGATTCTGGCGGGAAAGATAAATAAGGACCTCGTGAACATTATACAGTGTGAGGGTGGACGCTCAATCGGGCTCTCCGGCATTGACGGACATATGATAAAGGCCGCCTCTCACGACCCGCGTCTGGGATATGTAGGTGATATAACAGATGTTAATATCAGCATCGTGGAAGATGCCCTTCAGATGGGATATATTCCTGTGATTTCCAGTCTCGGCTGTGACGACGAGGGAAATGTGTACAACATAAACGCCGACACGGCGGCGGCCCGCATCGCCGGGGCACTGAAGGCGGAAAGCCTTATTATGATGACAGACATTAAGGGCGTTTTGCGGGACAAAAATGACCCCGACAGTCTGATTGAAAAGATTTATGTAAGTGACGCCAAGGAGCTTATAAATCAGGGAATTATCTCGGGCGGTATGATACCAAAGCTCGACTGCTGTATACAGGCGATACGCCGTGGAGTAAAAAAGGTTTTTGTGCTTGACGGAAGAATACATCACGCCATTTTAATGGAGCTTTTTACTGACGACGGAATGGGCACGATGTTTGTGGGAGGCTGAGAGAATGGACATAAAGGAACTTGACAATAAGTATATTGCGGCCACGTATGCGCGTTTCCCCGTGGAGATTGTCCGGGGCGAGGGCAGCCTTGTATATGACGAGAACGACAAGAGCTACATTGACCTTGGCAGCGGAATCGCCGCAAATATTTTCGGGTACAACGACGAGATATGGATAAATGCTGTGACAGAGCAGCTTCATAAAGTCCAGCACACTTCAAATCTCTTTTACAGCATTCCCGGTGCAGAGCTCGCCCGGCTTCTCTGTGAGAAGACCGGCATGAAAAAGGTGTTTTTTGCGAACTCCGGAGCCGAGGCAAACGAGTGCGCGATTAAAGCCGCGCGCCGGTGGGCATTTCAGAAGTACGGCGACGAGAGCCACAGCACCATAATCACACTGAAAAACAGCTTTCACGGCAGGACAATAACAACTCTTGCCGCCACGGGGCAGGACAAATATCACACGGAGTTTGGACCGTTTACCCCCGGTTTTGTATATGCCGACGCCTCAGACGCCTCTGATGTGGCGCGCCTGGCGGAGGAAAACAAATGCTGCGCCATAATGATGGAGATGGTGCAGGGAGAGGGTGGCGTTGTGCCGCTCGACCGTGCATTTGTGTCCGGCGCCATAGAGACGGCGAAAAAGCACGACCTATTAATAGTCGTCGACGAGATTCAGACTGGGAACGGACGCACAGGAAAGCTCTACTCCTGGCAGAATTTCGGCTTTACTCCTGATATAATGACAACGGCCAAGGGGCTTGGCGGGGGACTGCCGATTGGCGCATGCCTCTTTGGGGAGCGCACTGAAAATGTAATGACACCGGGCAGCCACGGCTCGACCTTCGGCGGAAATCCGGTGTGCTGTGCGGGCGCTGTGAGCATTTTAAAGCGCGTTGACAGTGACCTTATGGAGAGCGTTATGGAAAAGTCAAAATACATCACAGAGGAGCTCACGGGCGCCCCAGGGGTTATAAGCGTCGCGGGAATGGGCCTTATGCTGGGAATTGAGACCGTCCGGCCGGCGGGGGAGATTGTAAGCGGCTGTATCGAGCGTGGAGTGCTTGTACTCACGGCGAAAAACAAAATCAGGCTTCTGCCGCCCCTCAACATACCTTTTGAGCTTTTAAAGCAGGGAATTAGGATACTCAAGGAGGAGATTTGTAAATGAAGCACCTCTTGAAATTACAGGATTTGAGCAGGGAGGAGATTATAGACATTTTAAATCTCGCTGACCAGCTCAAATTTGAACGGAAAAATAATATACCCCACCCGATTTTGCAGGGGAAAACCCTGGGAATGATTTTTCAGAAGTCCTCCACAAGAACCCGCGTGTCTTTTGAGGCGGGTATGTACCAGCTGGGCGGCAACGCGCTGTTTCTCAGTAACCGTGACCTCCAGATCGGCCGCGGGGAGCTGGTTCAGGACACTGCCAGGGTTTTGTCGCGATATATTGACGCCATAATGATACGTACCTACAGTCAGGACGAGGTTGAGTACCTTGCGGAGTACGGCACAATACCCGTGATAAACGGACTTACGGATTACGCACACCCGTGCCAGGTTTTGGCGGACCTTATGACAATACGGGAGATTAAGGGCGGCTTCCACGGGAGAAAGCTTGCATTTATCGGCGATGGCAATAACATGGCAAATTCCCTTATTGTTGGCTGCATAAAGGTGGGAATGTCAATTTCCATTGGCTGCCCGAAAGAGTATATGCCGGACAGTGAGATTGTCGCCTGGGCCAGGGAAAACGGGGACTTTACATGTACTGAGGATATCTATGAGGCGGCCCGGGGGGCTGACGCTGTGTATACGGACGTTTGGGCGTCTATGGGTCAGGAAGAGGAATCCCAGAAGCGCAGAAGGGATTTTGCGGGATATACAGTAGATGACAAGCTGCTTGAGTGTGCAAAAAAGGACGTGACGGTACTTCACTGCCTGCCTGCCCACAGAGGAGAGGAGATAACGGCAGAGGTGCTGGAAAAGCACGCTGACGAGATTTTTGAGGAGGCCGAAAACAGGCTTCACGCGCAGAAAGCGGTGCTTGTAAAGCTCATGGCGCCGGATTACACAAAAGATGAGGACTAATTTGTCTCAGTCTACAGAGAAACAGCAGACACATTTGTGTCTGCTGTTTTGTATAGTGGAAGGGCGTAAAAGCTTCCTAAACCGCCTGTGA
>CAJFTV010000037.1 GCA_904420055.1 Candidatus Alloscillospira gallinarum
GACAGGCAGGTTATAGGAATTAAAACTCTCTTGTAAACCTGCCGTCTTTTGCGCAGAATAAAGTACAGCGCAATCATAATTCCCAGCATCACTAATGTAAGGGGCAGGCATTTAATCATGTACTCCAAAATCATATCCTTATTGGTTCCGGCCATCGGGGCCTGAATCTGGAATACAAGTTCGTCCATAGACAAATGCTTCCACGTGTCCAGAAGCCACACAATCGTGCAGCACAAGAGCACAGATATAACACACACCGCCGCCATAATTACAATTTTGACGCCGCCAAACTGCTTCTTCTTTCTGCCCTTGTTATCTGTTTCCTCGGTTACAGTCATTTCTCTGCTGTTCACTGCATCTTTTTCCATAATTCTCCGTCCCACATCAATTTGCAAAATCAGACGGACTAATGTTAACACCATTTGCGCGAATAATTCAATACGGTACGTTAAGAATTAATAAAAAGTTATAAAATTTTGTGTAAAAACCCACACAGCTCTCTGCCGTGTGGGTTAAAAATACTTTATTCAGCAAACATTTCTACAACTTTTGGTAAAAGCTCTGTTATATTAATGTGCTGGGGACATATGCTCTCGCAGGCTCCGCACTTTACACATTCCGTAGCATATGCGCCGAAAAGCGGCACCGTATATTTGTAATACTTCTTTCCGCGCTCGAGGTCCTTATGAGTCTGATACTCGTTATAGGCGGAAAAATGCGTTGATATGCCTATCCCCTGGGGACATACCGAGCAGTAGTTGCAGCCAGTACATGGAATATTGTCAAAGGTTGCAAACTGCCTTACCGCTCCCTTAACCGCCTGCCTGTCGCGGTCTGTGAACATTCCCGGGCGGGCTTTTTCCGCATACCCTATGTTCTCCTCCGCCTGGGAAATACTTCCCATACCGGAGAGTACAACCGACACCTCAGGCATGTCCCACAGATAGTCAAGCGCCAGCTCCACAGGCGTTTTTCCCGAGGCCGCAATTTCACTTTTTACATTGTCCGGAACATTTACAAGATACCCTCCGCGGAGAGGCTCCATTATAGCCACGCCAAGGTCGCGCTCCGCCGCGTATTTAAGTCCCTTTACTCCTGCCTGGGAGTTTTCGTCTATGTAGTTTAACTGTATCTGGCAGAACTCCCATTCGTCCCAGTAGTCCACAATCTCCCGGAACGCGTCAAAGCTGTCGTGGAAAGAAAAACCGATGTGCCGCACCTTCCCCGCCTTTTTCGCCGCGAGCAGTTTCTCCGGCGCGCCGTACTTTAATGCGAGATTTTTCCACGTGTCCGCGCTGAGACCATGCAAAAGGTAAAAGTCTATATAGTCCGTGTGCAGCCTTTTAAGCTGCTCTTCCAAAAACCTGTCAAAGTCCCCCTCGCCTGTGTACAGAAACACCGGCGATTTTGTAGCGATAAACACCTTTTCCCTGTATCCGCCCAAGAGCGCATTTCCCGTCAGTATCTCACTGCCGCCATTTTGATAGTTATAAGCGGTATCGACATAGTTTATACCCATGTCAATCGCCCTTCTCAGCATATCGGCAGATGCCTTTTCGTCAATCTGGCCGGCTCCGAATATAGGCGACCCCTGGTCACCTGTCACAAGCGGCGGACGCATCATGCCAAATCCTAACGGCGACACAAGCTCCTCTGTCTTTCCCATTCTTCGATATTCCAAGTATAAACACCTCTTTTTTCTTTTGTCACATGTGATTATACAGAGTTATCTGCACAATTTCAATGTAAATCGCCGTCTTACGTATCTTTTTTCTCCAATCTGATAATTTTCTGATTGACGATAATGGCAATATAAACTATTATTATATTGAAATTTCTTAAGGAGAAAATGGCAAATGGAACCAGTATATGTTGTTGGACACCAAAACCCGGACACTGACTCTGTGGTATCTGCGATAGCCTATGCGGCTCTGAAAAATGCCCTCGGCTTCCGCAACTATATTCCCGCAGTTCTGGGAGAACTGAGCGACCAGACAAAAACCGTTTTAAACCATTTCGGCGTGGAGCCTCCCATGCGGCTGTACAATGTGCGCACCCAGGTGTGCGACCTGGAGTATGACACGCCGCCCATACTCAGCTCTGCCGTTTCCATTGGACATGCCTGGAACACGTTCAAGAGCGACAGCGCAAACACACTCCCCGTGGCCGACGAGGACGGCCGGCTTTACGGCATACTCACAAAAGGTGATATTGCCGAGTACGTAATGGAATCGCTCGACAGTCCGGAGCAGAACGACATTCCCCTTTTTAACCTGCTCAGCATGCTTGATGGCAATCTTTTAAATGACAACGGAATAAACTACATCAGCTGTAAATCTGTCATTATTGCTCTCTCAGGGCTTGAAACACAGCAGGAGAGCTTTGAAAACGCCATAGTTATATGCGGAAATCAGCCGGATATTTTCAAGCGTGCGGCGGAACAAAAGGCTTCCTGCGTTATTGTCTGCCGCTCCCGTCCCTCTGACGAGGTGCTGGAGGAGCTGCGCGATATCTGCGTCATAAATACAACACTTGACGCCTACAAGGCCTCCAGGATGGTGTACCAGGCATCTCCGGTTTCGCGCATATGCAACAGAGATGATATTGTAAGCTTTCATTTAAATGACTATCTTGACTTGGTAAAGGAGCGGACACTCCAGTCACGTTACCGCAGCTATCCCATTCTGGACGACAGTGACAGAGTTGTCGGCACCCTGTCCCGCTTTCACATTATCCGCCCGCGCAGAAAACAGGTTATTCTTGTTGACCACAACGAGATTTCACAGTCAGTGCCGGGCCTTGAACAGGCGGAAATTCTGGAAATAATCGACCACCACAGGCTCGCAGATGTACAGACGGGCTCTCCCATGTATTTCCGCAATGAGCCGGTTGGAAGTACGGCGACAATTGTCGCCACCCTGTATCAGGAGCACGGAATTGTTCCCTCTGAAAAGATGGCGGGGCTCTTGGCGGCGGCAATTTTATCTGACACCGTAATTTTCAAGTCCCCCACCTGTACTGAGCGTGACGTAAAGATGGCACAGCGTTTAGAGCGCATATCCGGCACATCTCTTGACGAGCTTGGAAGCGAAATGTTCTCTGTATCTCCGTCTTCCTCCACAGACCCTAAAGAGCTGCTTTACTCCGACTTCAAGGAATTCCACTTGGGCGGTCACACAATAGGCATCGGCCAGATTACCTGCCTTGACTCCGCCGATATGCTTGCAAGCACCGACAAATTTATGGAATGCATGGAAAACGAGCAGACCGACAAGAATTATGACATGGTACTTCTCATGATTACCGACGTGCTGAAAAACGGTTCTGAGCTTCTTGTCATAGGCGACAACAAAATAATAAGTCAGGCTTTTGGAGCGGACGTGGAAAACGGCAAGGTTTTCCTCCCCGGCGTTCTGTCTCGAAAAAAACAGATTGTCCCGGCGCTGTCCCAGATGTGGGGATAAAAGCTTGTCTTCAAAAAACAGTCACCGCAGCAAATATCGCTGCGGTGATGCCGTATTAACCGGAAAAACTTCTAATGCGCAATAATTTCAGAGTGAAAACAGCCCAACAGGCAAATTGCCTGTTGGGCTGTTTATTAATACATGTTTTCAAACTTTTTGATTTTCTCTCTGTCTCCTATGACTATTATCTGGTCGCCCTTCTGAAACACATATGAGGCGCTGAAATCAGGGATTATTTCACTGCCGCTTTCAATAGCAATAATATTAAGCCCGTAATTACTACGTATTCTGGAATCAATTATTGACTTTCCTATGAGCTTGTCAGGCAGAGACATCTTTGAAATATCTACATTCTCACTGAGCTCAATATAATTTATAATCTGTGACGGCTCCAGACGCCGGGCAAGACGTACCGCCATATCCTTTTCCGGGAATACTACCTCTGCCCCCATCTTTTTAAATACCTCACTCTGGTCATCACTGCTGGTCTGTGCGATGACCCTCGGTACTTTAAAACTAATGAGATGCAAGACCGTAAGTATGCTCGTATCCATGTGCGACGCCATACAGACTACAACGACATCGCAGTTTTGTACTCCCGTGTCCCTTAAGGTCTTTTTGTCATAGGAGCGCACCACAAATGCGTTTTCAGTGTACTCTCTCAGGTCACGCACATCTTCTTCATCTGTACCTATGACCATAATATCCTTTCCGGATTGTGCCAGATTAATAGCAAGCTCTTTTCCGAATGTGTTCATGCCAATTATGCCGTATGAAATATCAGCCGTATTGTTTTTGCCGAACAAAATGATTCCTCCTTAAATCAGCCAATAGCTATATTACCCTCGGGATAAGTTACCCGTTCCTCGTGTTTTTTGTTCCAGAGCGATGCAATTGTCAAAGGACCAAGCCGCCCTATGTACATTATCAAAATAGTGACAATCTTGCTTCCTACCGAAAGCGTCGGTGAAATACCGGTTGAAAGACCAACTGTGCCAAAGGCGCTTATCACTTCAAAAACAGCGTCAATAGAGCGAATCGCCGGGTCAAAAACTGTCATGAGAAAAGTACCTGTAAAAACAACTCCCATGGCAAGAAGTGTTATGACCGACGCCTTATAGTACAGGCTTCGCGATATACTGTAACGGAAGGCCTTTATACTGTTTTCGGAAGATTCAGCCATTATGCCTCTCAATAGTATAAAAAACGTGGAGGTCTTTATACCGCCGCCGGTTGACCCCGGTGAAGCGCCAATAAACATCAGGAGACACATAATAATCAGTCCAGGGTCGGTAAATCCGCTTATCTGGAAAGTCGAAAATCCCGCAGTTCTCGTGGAAGTGCTCGTAAAAAACGCGCCGAGCCAGGATATGTTTTCTCCTTCCGTCAGCTTGAGTATTATGGTTCCACCGGCCAAAAGTATGGCCGTCATCATCACAACTACTTTTGTGTGCATCGTAAACTTTCTGAAATTGCCCTTTTTCCTGCACACGTCAATTATTACGAGATAGCCTATACCACCCAGGATTATAAGCAGTGCCGTCACCAAATTCAACATCACATTATCTTTATACATGTAAAGATTATTGTTCATTCCGAGAATATCAAATCCGGAGTTGTTAAAAGACGCCACCGCATGGAAGATACTGAGCCATATCGACTTAATCGGGCCAAAATCCTGCACAAAAACAGTATAACTCAATATTGCTCCTGCAAGCTCCACAGTAAAAGTTATAAACAGCGCTTTTCGCAAAAACTTAATAACACCGCTCACAGATGAGAAATTAGTGCCCTCTTTTATAAAATTACGGCCACGGAGACTTATTTTTTTCCCCACCATTATAATAAGTCCGGCTCCAACCGTTGCAACGCCAAGTCCGCCAACCTGTATCAGCAGACACAGCACTATCTGGCCAAACATTGACAGCGTACTTCCCGGGTCAAACACAGCAAGGCCCGTAACGCATACTGCGCTGGTGGAAGTATAGAGCGCGTCTATATATGACACCTCCATGCCCTCCTTATGGCTTATCGGAAGCACCAGCAGTATGGAACCTACTAAAATTACCGTCAAGAATCCCAGGGCAAGCAGCCGTCCCGGGGAGAGTTTCTGCAAAATCTTCATACAACCCCTACGTTCCTGCAATGACTTTTTTGCGTGATATAGTCTTAAAAATTTCGTCTTCTGAATTAAACAGAGCTATGATACAACTACCATACGACATTTGCAATAGAGAATTTAAAATTTTTATACCATTTTAATATCAAAATGTCTCCATAAAAAATCCGGCAGCCGGCTTTATGCAGCCGGCTGCCGGAAATACACATCAGAGGGAATTTCCCGCCTCTATGCTTATGCTGTTGAAAATTTTCAGAAGGTCATCGACTTTGGCGTTCTTTTTCTCCTGATCCTTAAGGTCCAGAACCACCTTTCCCTCGTGCATCATGACAATCCTTGACCCGTATTCTATGGCAAAGCGCAGATTGTGGGTCACCATGAGAGTGGTTATACCCCGCTCCCGCACAAATCTGTCGGTTATCTCCATTATCTTTTCCGACGACTTCGGGTCCAGGGCCGCCGTATGCTCATCAAGAATTAAAAGCTTTATATCCGCCATATTCGCTATGACAAGCGCAAGCGCCTGCCGCTGGCCGCCGCTTAGATTTCCGACCTGAACGCCCAGCTTGCTTTCAAGACCCATATCGCACTCGGCAAGCAGGCTCTTATAGTAGTCAGTACGCTTTTTGGATACGCACCGTCCAAGGCCGTATCGCTTATTTTTGTTGTCTGCAAGAGCCATATTTTCCAGAATTGTGAGGCTCGAGCATGTGCCCATTTTCGGGTCCTGAAACACACGTCCTATAAATGCGGACCGGCGGTATTCCGGCAGGTGCGTTATATCTCTTCCATCAATCAGGATTTCGCCGCTCTCCTGCCGCAGAGAGCCGCATATGAGATTAAGCATCGTTGTCTTGCCGCTTCCGTTTGAGCCTATTATGGAGACAAACTCGCCGCTCTCCACCTGAAAATTAAATCCGTCAAAAAGCGTCGTCTCGTCCGGGGTGGCAATATTAAAGCGCTTTACAATGTTATTAAGCTGTATCACTCCGCACCCCTCCTGCCTTTAATCTCCATCTGGCGGCTGACAATCAGAGCTATCGTAAACAGGACCGCCATGATAAGCTTGTTGTACGCCGTCGGCACACCTAAGAGCGTTACAACAGACAGGCACGCCTGATATATTATAGCTCCAAGTATGACCTTGGTTGTGGGCTTTAAGCACCGCACGTTTTTAAATACTGACGTTCCGATTATTACTGAGGCTATACCGATAACAATCATGCCTATGCCCATGCTCTGGTTTGCGTTTCCCCTTGACTGGGCCATCAGCGCCCCGGTCACGGCCGCAAGGCCGTTCCCAATGGCAAGGCCTATTATCTTGCTTCTGCCGGGGTTCTGCCCCAGCATTGATGTAAACTGCTCGTTATTCCCCGTAGCATAGAGGAGCATACCATTTTTCGTCTTGAGGTATAAATCCAGAAGTATCTTCACAATGAGACAGACCACGACAAAGGCCAGGAGCTTTCTTATATTCATATTCAGGACGCTCGCCGGCAGCAGATTAAAGGGGAAAATCCTGTAAAGTGTCGGGGCGTTCCGCCCGATTGACACCGTAGTGAGAGCACCCTCACCTGTAAATGAGCCGCCCTGTCCCACAACAGTTACAATAAGATTTACTGTTATCAGCGCCGTGGATACAAGTATGCCGCAGAGGAGCGGCCTTATCTTCAGCTT
The DNA here is from genome assembly GCA_904420055.1 of Candidatus Alloscillospira gallinarum. Taxonomy (GTDB): domain Bacteria; phylum Bacillota; class Clostridia; order Oscillospirales; family Oscillospiraceae; genus Alloscillospira; species Alloscillospira gallinarum. The sequence continues at coordinate 7,261 of CAJFTV010000037.1, forward strand.
TACATGCAGTACGCCTGTGACGCACCCGGCCAGCGCCCCGCATATAAACGCGGCCAGCATTGCCACCCACGGATTAATGCCAGCACCTATCATAAGGGCAAAAACAACTCCTCCGGTAAGTACCGTCCCCTCCACTGTGAGGTCCGGGAAATCAAGTATACTGTATGTGACAAAATATCCCAGCGCCATCACGGCATACATAAATCCGTTTTCAAGAAAAACCTCTATGGAACTTATAAACTCCATCTAAATGCCCACTTTCGATTATTTGTTTGTTGTCACTGTCTCCGCATCGGCATACTCTGCCGGCAGCTCTATGTTCAGCGCCGTCAGGACATCTGTATTAATTACAGGTGTTGCCTCTGAAATTGTCCTGACCGACATGGTAGAGATGTCCGCTCCCTCAAGCACTTCAACAGCCATATTTCCAGTTTCACGTCCCAGCGCCACGTAATCAATTGAGGCCGAAGCGAGGCAGCCGTTTTTAACCTGCTCAATCTCAGAGCCGTATACCGGTATGCCGGCGCCGTTTGCCGCTTCAATTAACACCTGGAGGTTATTTACCACGTTGTTGTCCGTAAAGTTATTGATACAGTCCACTTTCTGCACAAGCGCCGCGGCAGCAGCCGGAATGTCCGATGCCCCCTGCACTCCCGAGGCCTCTACAGATATGCCCCTGGCCGAGGCCACTTCTCTCAGCATTTCAAGCTGTGTGATGGAATTTGCTTCACTGGTTGTATAGAGAACGCCAATAGACTTCACGTCCGGCTGAAGTGACTGAATGAGGTCAACTTGTGCCTCCATATCAAGTATGTCTGAGGTACCTGTGCATGCGCCGCCCGGAGTTTCAAGGCTGGATACAAGCTGTGCCGTTACCGGGTCAGACACCGCGCAGAACACAACAGGAATGTCAGAGGCCTCTGTGGCCGCATAAGCGGAAGTTGCCGCAGGTGTTGCGATTGCAATTATCATGTCGTACCCGTTTGCCACCATCATCTTTGCATATGTCTCGCAGTCTGCGTCGGCAGAGGCGTCAGAGCCAATCTGTCTGTCAATCTCTACATCGTCTCCGTATTTCTCTGTGAGAGCCTCCTCAACCCCCTGATAACAGTTATCAAGTGACGGGTGACTCATGTACTGGATTACGCCAATTTGGAGTTTGTCACCTGAAGAGCTGCCCTCGCCGCTGTTCCCAGTGCTTCCGCAGCCTGCAAGCACGCCGCAAACAAGAACTAATGTAAGTACCAAAGATATAATTTTCTTAAATAAATTTTTCATTTTAATTCTCTCCCTGAAAATAAATTGGTTTTTAGTTTATCAAATATTCGGGAGATTTCGCCATCGCCGGCTCAGCACTGCCACTTCCATGCTCCTTTCACATATAGACCGCTTTTAATCTGCGTATACAATAAAAAGCCTGCCCCAAAATGGGACAGGCTGAAATTGTCTGCGGTACCACCCAAATTCGCACATAAAAGTGCGCCCTTTGTCCCGTACAGTCATACGGGAAATGATATAACGGTCACGTCCGTCTCCCCTAACCGCAAATGCGGCTCAGTTTGCCCTCAGAAGTCCATTCACCGCTGCCGCTGCTGTCTCAATTCCACCGCAGGAGACTCTCTTTAAGCACGATACACCGGCTACTACTCTTCATCACAGGTTTACAGGTCATATTAATCTGTTAGATGTATTAAAGCAGAAAAACAACGCTTTGTCAACATCAAATTGCAAAAAATAGTCCTCACATCAGCCACTTTTTAATCGCGGCTCCGTCTTTATATCCCTTTTTGTACAGCTTATTCAGCGCCTGCCGGTCCCGTGTAAGCGTGGATACCCCCTCAGTGTTGTCGGGTGAGACGATGAGTACACGGCCTTTTTCTGCGTACTCCCTTGCAATTGCCACGGAGCGGTTATACTTGTCCGCACGGTTTAAAAGATGGCGTGCGGACATGGGGTATTTCCTCTTTATCATGCTGGCGAAAAGTGGGTCTTTTCCCGGCGTCCTTATGATATCCGCGGGCTTTGTAAGTATTACCACAACACGGTCGCACCCCAAATCAATGGCCTTCTGCACCGGCACCGGGTCCCCAAGAGCGCCGTCGTAATATTTAACCCCGTCAATGTCGTACGGACGGTTGACCCCTGGTATGCAGGAGGACGCCATAAGTACCCTGTAATCGTTGCGGTGCATGTCCTCCTTGGTGAAATACTTTGTCTTTCCGGATACCGCCTCCTGTGCGACAATATACAGCTCGGCAGGGTTCTGCATCATGGCCTCATAATCGTAGGGGTTCTCCCCATCGTCCCGGCAAAGAGTGCCGTATACGTAATCGAGGTCGATGTAAGAACCGCGCTTAAGTAAATTGCCTACTCCCATATACTGGTTCCTGAGTGCGTACTCGGTGTAAAACTTGTAGTTTCGCCCACGCTGTCCCGAGAGATATGATGCGACATTTGCCGAACCTGCCGAAACGCCGATACAGCAGTCAAACTTAATATTTTCGTCCATGCAGTAATCAAAAACGCCGGCGGCATATATGCCGCGGAGGCCTCCGCCGACGTCAACCACGCCAATTTTCATCATACAAATCGCCTCGTTCCATTTGTAACTTTATTTGTTACAGTTTATCACAGTAAAGTCCTCGTGTAAACCCGCTGTCCGCTGATACATTACCATATCAATAAAATCTTAAACTCTGCAAAGCAGCTTTAAAACTATTTCTGATATAATATTTTTTGGCAAATGCTGACCTGAGCAGGATATTTTGCTATAGTTATTTTTGCCAATATTTATTGTGAATTTTCCCAAAATATAAAATACATTAAAACTTTTCAGAGTTTTTCCCGACTATACAGGCAGAAGGATAAAATACAGGGGGTGAGTTTTTGGACGACTTAAAAATAATAGACCTGTAATCTCCGCAGCGAAGACGCAATCTCCAAGACAAGAGAAAAATATGGCACATATATAAATTCAATTATATACGGGCTATTAAGGAGCTTCCATGACACTAGGAAATCGCAAACGACACTTATCTTGGCCTGTGGCAGTCCATACCCCCGGCAAGGCCAAAAGACCTGAAGGCATATATCGCCGCTATCGCCCGAAAAAAGCAATGGATAAGTTAGACTATTTCACCGCCCAGAAGCGAAACATAAACCTTACTGTGCTGATTGATGAGCTTGAGGAGGTGTTACCCGGACAAGACAGCCCCGAAGACACTATATCTACCAAAGAAACTCTAAATGAAATAAATATCTTTCTCTCTGGGCTCACTGTACGTGACCGATATGTTTTTCTCAGGCGCTATTGGTTCGGCGATACTGTAAAGGAGATTGCGGAAAAATCCGGCTGCAGCGAGGCCACGGTTAAAAACACACTTTTTAAAACCCGAAAAAAACTAAAATGCTATCTTGAAAAGGCAGGTGTAAAATTATGAAAAGCAAGGACCTCTTAACTTTGATGTCAGATATTGATGAAAACTATATTGCAGAATGTCTTACCCCTCCCGTCCGCAAAAAACACCGTCCCGTGAAAAAGGCAATAGTTATTGCCGCCGCCGTAATCTTCTGTCTGGCCATGTGCACCACAGTTTTGGCCGTGACACCACTGGGCGAAATGCTGTTTGGAAACATATCGCTCCGCAACAAGTATCCGGACACTGAGGAAAACAGCATGCTATTCGAGGAAATTGTTCAGGATATAGACACGTCTTTTTACGGCGATAATGTCACTCTTGGAATTACAGAGGCGGTATACGACGGCAACATACTTTCTGTTGTACTGGCAGCCCAGTTTGACGCTGATATTGACC
>CAJFTV010000038.1 GCA_904420055.1 Candidatus Alloscillospira gallinarum
AGATCAGGCATAATCTCCGGCACAGGGTTTGCCATCGGGAAGATTATCGGGTCTTTCGCCATGGAGCGTATCATATCCTGAGTGAGAGTTCCCGGCGCGGACACGCCTATAAACACGTCAGCCCCCTTTATGACTTCCGCCAGCGTGCCGGAGAGCTTTTCGCTGTTTGTAATGGCGGCAATCTCCTCCTTGGCCGGGTTTAAATCCTCCCGTCCCTGATAAATCGCGCCCTTTCTGTCGCACATTATTACATTTTTAAGTCCCATGGATATGAGGAGCTTAATTATGGCGATGCCCGCCGCTCCCGCTCCCGAGGTCACAACTTTAATCTCATTTATATCCCTGCCGGTAAACTTTAAAGCGTTAATAAGCGCTGCCAGTACCACAACCGCCGTGCCGTGCTGGTCGTCATGGAAAATAGGAATATTGCACCGCTCCTTGAGCTTTTTCTCAATTTCAAAGCACCTTGGTGCGGAAATGTCCTCAAGGTTTACTCCCCCAAAGCTGCCGGACAAAAGGGCAATGGTGTTTACAATCTCGTCCACGTCCCTGGACTTTACACACAGCGGCACGGCGTCCACCCCGCCGAAGGCCTTAAACAGAACGCACTTTCCCTCCATTACCGGCATTCCCGCCTCCGGGCCAATGTCTCCGAGCCCCAGAACAGCCGTGCCGTCGGTCACAACGGCCACAAGGTTTCCGCGACCTGTGTACACCCAGGAATTCTCTATATCCTTCTGTATCTCAAGACACGGCGCGGCGACGCCGGGAGTGTATGCCAGCGACAGGTCGTCTTTTGTCTTTATCTCCATCTTTGGAACGTAGTCAATCTTGCCGGCCCATTGGCGGTGCAGCCTGAGCGCCTCTTTTGCGTAATCCATGTGCTTTCCCTCCACGTAAATCTCTAAAACATACCTGCACTACGCCGATATGCCTCTTATCCTAAAGCAGTTACATTATATGACACCAGCGTTTTAAACACAAGTGATAATTCCTATTCTTCCAGATTTGCAAAGCCAACACCGGTATAATACCATGTGAGTATGTCCCTGTAGCCGCTCCCCTCCTGGGCCATCGTATTTGCCCCGTATTGGCTCATTCCCACGCCGTGGCCATATCCGGTAGATGTAAAGGTTATGCCGCTGTCCCCCACCTGTATCGTCACGGCTGTTGACCGCAGGGAAAACATTGACCTTAACTGTGTGCCCTTTATTGTCACTCCCCCCACATTCAGGGTGTCTATTCTGCCGCTGTCAGTGTAGACGATATCCGTAATCCACGCGTTTTTATCCTCCGGTAAAACAGTCTCCGGACAATTCTCTTTAACCGTACTCTCAAACTCCTCAAAGGACACGGTTACGTCAGAAACGTAATTTGTAACCTGACTCTCGTCCTCCGGTGACTGTACGCTCACAAGGTACGGTACACTGCCGCCCCAGACATCGGCGCTGTTTTCCGTTGCCCCCGCCGACGACGAGTGAAAAACCGCCAAGACAGGCTCGTCCTCATATACCATGTACTCTCCCCGGGTATCATCTACAGCCTGGGCTATCTTTGCCCTGTTTTCCTCATAGCTGTCGCCCCAGCGCTCTGTGAGCTTTTCCGGAGATGAGTATGCCTTGCAGCAGTTATAGTCCGTACAGACGTCCGCGTCGGGGTGGTTTTGGGAGGGCTGAACCCACATCTTATATAATGTGTATGTCCTTGCGGCAACAGCCTGGGCCTTCAGCGCCTCAAGCTCAAAGCTCGCCGGCATCTCGGCGGCAACAACACCCTTCAGATATTCCTCCAGGTCCATGGGCACGATACTTCCGTCCTCCATAAGCACGTCCACCGTAACCGGCGACGGGTTCGCCTCCGGCTGGGACTGCCCTTCACCCGACGGCTCATTTGCCGTATTCTCATTTTCCCCGGAAGAAATATCTTCTCCCGCTTCTCCCGACGGTCTTAAAACTACAAACGGCAGAGCTATCGCAAATGCCGCCAAAAGCACCGCCACTATTACAGTAGCTTTCATATGTACCTCCAGATTCTCATTGACGTGACATGAGATATGTTGTAATATGTAACATATTATGTAACTCGATATAAATCTATTCGGACAGGTATTTATTTATGCAGAAAAAAACTATCTGGCCCGTGCCGTCAGCGCTCGTACTCGGCATAATGGGCTTTTTACTACGCTTTTTACATTTTAACACAGGTTACGACGAAAAGGGTCTGCCTGTGAACGGTTTTTTCACACTTTCCCTGACAATTTTCGCCGCGGCAGTAACACTGCTGTTTTTAGTATCTTCCCTTGTCATGGGAAAGCGGTTCAACAGTATCGCAGACTTTGGAGACGCCTTTGCCCCGGGAAAGCACAGGGGCATATACAGCGTCCTAACCGCACTTTCGGCGGTTTTGGCTCTAATCGGATGCATTATGTTTTTTGCGGGCAATTCCGGCAGTTTAACGCCCGTACTAAAGGCACTTTTTATCGCCTTGACGGCACTCACTTTCCTCGCCATGGTATTTTACGCATTATACGCAAAATCCGGCGGATTTCCCCGGTGGCTTGGGTATTTGGGTATTGCGCCGGCACTTCTGTGGTGCTTTTTCCTCATTTACCAGTATATTGCAAACGCGTCAAATCCCACGGTAACGGAATACTCCTTTGAATGCATAGCCTTCGCCGCGGGCGCGCTGTTTTCACTCTCTGCCGCAGGCTATATTTTCCGCAAACGGCAGCCAAAGGCCACAATGTTTTCCGGACTTATGTTAACTTCATTTCCCATCATGGCCGCGGCCACTCCAGGTACGCCGGCAGCTTACTACTTTATATTCGGCTCACAGCTCATATTTGCCGCAGTGAGCACCTGGGGCTTTACCGCTTTTCCCAGAAAAAAGGATTAAAATAAAGTCTCCGGCCACATGGCCGGAGATTTATTTTTACTTAACGCTCTCAAGCGCCGCCTGCAGCTGGGAGTCCTCCTCATGGGTGAGGGTACCCAAATACACGCCCACGTATTCCTCGTCGGAAATATCCACCGGCACATCGGGAGTAATTCCCACACCTGCAAGGCAAGTGCCGTCCGGAGTAAAATACTTCATGGTAGAGAGGTTTACAGCTGAGCCGTCAGAAAGGTAAAACACCTGCTGGGAGTACCCCTTGCCGGTTGTCTGCTGTCCCACCACTGTGGCGCGCCCGAACTCCCGCAGCGTCTCTGCAAAGTACTCGGCCGCACTGTAAGTGCTGTCATTCACAAGCACCGCTATCGGCACATCAATACATTCTGCGTCCGACTCCTCGGTGTAGCGCTGGCCGTTTATGTCCTCGGTCACAAATATTGTCCCCTCCGGCAGGAGGTAATCCAGCGCCTTCAGCAGTTCATCTAAATACCCGCCGCCGTTAAAGCGCACGTCGTATACTATGCTCTCTGCTCCGCTGTCAAGGAGTGAATTTGTAGTCTCAATTATCTCATCTCCGGCTCCACGGTGGAAATTTGATATTTTTACGTAACCGACGCCGTCAATGACCTCTCCGGACACGGCCTCTGTCTCTATTACACGGCGCTCAGCGTCCACGGTTTTCTCACTGCCGTCAGCTTTTACAAGCGTGAGGCTCACCGTCGTGCCGCTGTCTCCGAGAATCAGGTTCTTCACCTCGTCCAGAGTAATATTGAGGACATCTGTGCCGTCAACGGCCTTTATCATGTCCCCGGCCTCCACTCCGGCGGCCTGGGCCCCGCTGTCCGGTGTAACCGCAGTTACCCTGACATACTCCCCCTCGGCCTTTGTGACGGTGACGCCTATGCCCACATAGCTGTTTGTCATGGTGTCTACATAGTCCAGATATTCCTCAGCCGTCATGTAGTAGCTCCACTGGTCTCCAATGGCGTCCACCATGGCCGCGGCCACGGCGTCGTCAAATGTGTCCGCATCATATTCGCCTATATAATAATTGTCGAGAATGCTTGCCACCTCTACAAGCTTTGAATGCCTTTCGGAAAAACCAATCGTCCTTGCATACCTGCTGCAAAAAAACAAATATCCCACAAAAAACATTATCACCGCTATAATAAAGGCAATGACGCCAAAAAATATATATTGCTTTCTTCCCCTGTTTTCCAAATGTATACACTCCAATCCGGGAATTATATAACTACCATATTGAGTTATTAAACATATTATCACAAATATGTGCCGGGAAAAAGAAAAGGTAAAAAATATTTTGTAAACATTTTTCCCTCCTGTTGCACACATACGTGCAACAGCTTCCCCCTTTCCCCCTATTTTAAAGAGACAAGCGAGAGGAGGAATTTTCGTGAGCACCGAAATTTTAGTGGCTCTCCTGTCCCTTGCCGGGACGCTTGCGGGTTCTTTTGCCGGGATTTTAGTAGCAAACAAGCTTGTGAATTACCGGCTTATGGAGCTGGAGCGCAAAGTCGAAAAGCTGGCCGCCCTGTCTGAGCGCACGGCGCTTGCCGAGCAGGAGATACGCCTGCTGTCTGAGGACATGCGTGAAATTAAGGCGTATTACCATCTCCCCGGGCCGCAGTAAGCCGGCGGCTTTTTGTACCGGCAAGGGCTTCAGACGCTGAAAAATAATTTACTATTTATATGTTAGTTTTTTGTATCTCAGCCGTTTAATAAGTGAAAGGCTGGCAGCCAAAAGAGAAAGGAGACAACACATGGACAACGGTGCAAGTAGCTACCGCCGTTTCCTTGACGGTGATGACAGCGCACTTACCCAGATTGTAGCCGACTACAAGGACGGCCTGATTCTGTATATAAACGGCTATGTCAGAAATCTCCATACGGCTGAGGAGCTTATGGAGGAGACATTTTTCCGCATAATTGTAAAAAGGCCCCGCTTTTTTGCCAAATATTCCTTTAAAACCTGGCTCTATACAATTGCCAGGAATATCGCAGTCGACTATATCAGGAAAAATTCCCGGCTTCTCCCGCTTTCAGATTGTGAATTTGACGCAGCTTCGGACGAAGAAGCTCCCCTTGCCCAGCTTATCCGAGAAGAGCGGAAAATCGCCGTACACAGGGCGCTTCAGAAGCTGAAGCCGGAATACCGGGACGCACTTTTTCTGACATATTTTGCCCAGCTCAAAAACGCAGAAACGGCAAAGGTTATGGGAAAGAGCAAATCTCAGGTTGAAATGCTTATCTACAGGGGAAAAAGGCGCTGAAGTCAGAGCTTGAAAAAGGAGGCTTTGAGTATGAAGAACTGTAACGAGATAACCCGCGACCTTCTCAAGCGGCGGGACGAGTATGCCGCAAAGCAGCGCAGGAGAAGAAAAACAGCCATCGTGTCCGCGGCATGTTTCTGCCTTATCGCCGGCGTTGGTCTCGGCCTGTGGCGCGGCGGCGTGTTCACTCCCGGACGCGCTGTGCAGAACGAAAGCAGCCCGCCGGAAGTGCATTATGAGGGATACGCGGTTAGCATTCCGCCAATAGAGATTCCTCAATCGGAGGAAGGCGTATCTGCCGACATGATCGGTCTTGTAGTATACAGGGGCGGTATCTACACTGAGACTTCAAGATACTATGGCGATGACGCACAGGCGCTATATTCCCTTGTGGGAGAGTATCTGGGATATGCAACAGGTACCATTGACGAGTGGTCCTCTCAGGATGAGTACTCCCGCGAATTTGCCTCTACCTGCACCGGAGACGTCTATTCCGTAAACGGCTACGACACCGGCTTTCGCATATGTATGTGTCAAAATATCGAGGGCGCAAACGGAGAGCAGATCCTGTGGCTACAGTTTTATGAACGCCTAAACGGCATTGGCGTAACTTACGGCAGTGATCTATTCGGTGACAGGCTTAATATGGCCGGAAACTGGAACGAGGTGCTTTATAATTCCCACGAAAGCTGGGATAATGGGGTGAGCGCGTACATGCCGCTGCCCGGCATTACGGAAAGCGATATTGAAAGCTTTCTAAGCGCCCTCTATAGTGGAGAGTTTGAATACGTCTATGACACCGATAAAAATTTCTATGACAGCAGTAAAACTCAGGGACATCTTCTTTTCACAATGAACGACGGTACCAAAGTTGAGCTGCGGCTCTTTGAGGGAGGATATGTGGGCTATCAGGATATGGGCTGGTACTTTGTAAAAATGCCGGGTGAGGATTTTGACAAAGTGTTTGATGCTATAACTTAAAATTAAGAGTTTAAAAGCCTCCCTTTACTCAAGGGAGGCTATGGTACGTAATCAACACAGCTCAAACACAAAAGGCCCCCTTGTGCAAAGGGGGCTGTCGGCGCAGCCGACTGGGGGATTGTACGCTTACACCTTGCCTCTACTCACAATCCCTCCGTCACGGCTGACGCCGCGACACCTCCCTTTTCTCAAAGGAGGCGTTGGCGCATAACCGCCACAGCTCAAACACAATAGGCCCCCTTGTGTAAAGGGGGCTGTCAGTGTAACTGACTGGGGGATTGTACGCTTACGCCTTGCTTCTACTTTCAATCCCTCCGTCACGGCTGACGCCGTGCCACCTCCCTTTACTCAAGGGAGGCATTGGTGCGTAACCAACACAGCTCAAACACAAAAAGGCCCCCTTGAGCAAAGGGGGTTTTTACACGCAGCTAAACAAAAATGCGGCACACTCAAATTTGAGTGTGCCGCTATCTTCCCAATGAAAATATACTTCGCCTATAAGCCCAGTTCCACATAATGTACCTTCGCCCCGTCCCAGTATTTTCGGAACGTCCAGCCCTTGCATGCGGAAAAGTTTTTCTGATACATTCTGAACGTGACCGGGAAATCCTTCGGCTGCCATTGCTCCTCATACGTGTATACATACCACATGCCCATCCTACGCATCACGTTCCCGCTAGCCGGGTTATTCACATCGTGGGTAGCTGTAACATATGGGATTTTGTCCTCTTCCGCCCTTTTAAGGACAGCAAGGCACGCCTCCGTCATGATCCCCTGATGCCAGAACTCGCTTTTCAGCCCGTAACCAAGGTCGTACCCCTCTCCCACATTCAAGTGCACATACCCCACAGGCACGTTATTGGTTCTGAGGCACACGGCATAATTATAACCCGTGGGTTTTTTGTAATTTGCTCTGTACCGCTCCTCAAAAAATGCCTCGGCCTCCTCAATGGATTTTAACGGGAACCAGGGTAGAAATCTATTTACCCTCTCGTCACTGAATATGGCGTAGATGGCATTTATGTCTCCCTCTTCAAATCTCCTTAAAACGAGCCGTGCCGTCCCCAAAACCGGGGTGTTTTCTGCTCGTCCTGCCGTCATATTCACTGTGCCTTCTCTTTCATCATCTCAATATACTCGTCGTATGTCATGCGGCGGTCAATAATCTTCCCGTCGTCTGTAAACTCTATTATCCTGTTGGCAACTGTCTGGGTCATCTGGTGGTCGTGTGTCGAGAATATTATATTCCCCTTAAACTCGGTCATGCCGTTATTGAGGGCAGCCACGCTCTCCAAATCCAGATGATTAGTGGGCTGGTCAAACATGAGTACGCTGGCACCAGACAGCATCATCTTTGAGAGCATGCACCTGACTTTCTCTCCGCCGGAGAGGACGCTCACCTTTTTATACACATCGTCGCCGGTGAAGAGCATGCGCCCCAAAAACGTCCTTAAATAACTCTCCCGCTTGTCCTCTGAAAACTGGCGCATCCAGTCCATGATATCGAGGTCGCACCCGTCAAAATACTCGCCGTTGTCCTTGGGAAAATATGCCTGAGTGGTGGAAACGCCCCACTTCACCGTGCCCTCGTCCGGCTCCATCTCCCCGGCAAGAATTTTAAACATTGCTGTTATGGTGTTCTCGTTTGAGCCGATAAAGGCAATCTTATCCCCCTTGTCCATTATAAAGCTGACTTTGTCTAAAATTTTAACGCCGTCTACGGTCTTGGAGACCTCCGTCACAAACAGCCTGTCCTTGCCCGGTTCTCTGGCCATCTGGAAGCCCACCCACGGGTATCTTCTTGAAGAGGCGGGTATCTCCTCTATTTTAATCTTCTCCAGAAGTTTCCGGCGGCTTGTGGCCTGCCGGGACTTGGACTTGTTCGCGGAGAAGCGGCGGATAAACTCCTCCAGCTCCCGTATCTTCTCCTCGCCCTTTCTGTTCTTGTCCTTTATGAGCTTTTGCATGAGCTGGGACGCGTCGTACCAGAAATCGTAGTTGCCCACGTACATCTTAATCTTGCCGTAGTCAATATCCACGATGTGCGTACACACGTTATTGAGGAAATATCTGTCATGGGACACGACTATAACTGTTCCCTCATAGTCCATTAAAAAGTCCTCGAGCCACACGACGGAATTCACGTCCAGATTGTTTGTGGGCTCGTCCAAAAGAATAATGTCCGGATGCCCGAAAAGCGCCTGCGCCAAAAGTACCTTTACCTTCTGGCGGGGCTCAAGCTCCGGCATCATGCAGTAATGCAGGTCTGTGGGTATGCCAAGCCCCTGCAAAAGCTGAGACGCGTCGGACTCCGCCTCCCAGCCGCCAAGCTCCGCATACTCCTCCTCAAGCTCCGCGGCCTTTATGCCGTCCTCGTCGGTAAAATCCTCTTTCATGTAAAGGGCGTCCTTCTCCTTGCCGCAGTCATAAAGCCTGCGGTTGCCCATAATCACCGTGTCCATTACGCTGTAGTCGTCATACATCGTCTGGTCCTGCTTTAACACCGACATGCGCACGCCCGGCTTTATGTCAACACTGCCGGTGGTGGAGTCCAGCTCTCCGGAGAGGATTTTTAAAAACGTGGATTTACCCGCCCCGTTGGCCCCGATAACGCCATAGCAGTTGCCGGGGGTAAACTGCAAATCAACCTTTGAAAACAGCGGCGTACCGCCGTATTGCAAGCT
>CAJFTV010000039.1 GCA_904420055.1 Candidatus Alloscillospira gallinarum
GAGTTTCTCCAGCAGGAAGGAAGTAACTGCCTCCTCGGTCACAAAAGGTACCTTCCTCCATGATTTCGCCGCAAAATGGACAATTCATGATGCGCACTCCTTCCGATATTCCATTTTTATCATTATAGAATACAAAAATGTTTTCTGCAAGGCATGATAAACCAGTCAACCAAGCCTTCTGGGGAGTTATGAAATGCTATTTGGTGAAACCGACGGAGTTTGGGCCATCACTACTTATCTTGAAAAGGGACACACGGCCCGATGCCTTGACACTTAAGTGGGCAGTTGATATAATTATTCAATTATGAATAACAGCTGAGAGAAAGTTGAGGAAATTTGCATGGAAGAGATTTTAACGCCGGCAGAGGGCGAATACAAAAACTTTATACACGCGGCGATTGAGGAGGATATTGCCCCTGGCGGCAGGTTTGCGGGAATGAAGGTGCACACCCGCTTTCCGCCGGAGCCAAACGGATATCTCCATATCGGCCACTGCAAGGCGCTCATTATAGATTTCGGCAGCGCGGAGAAGTTTGGCGGTATATGCAATCTCAGAATGGACGATACAAACCCGGCGAAAGAGGACACAGAATATGTGGACGCGATTAAAGAGGATATTCACTGGCTGGGCTTTGACTGGGGAGACCGCTTTTTCTACGGCAGTGACTATTTTGAAAAAACGTATGAGATAGCGGTCGGCTTTATAAAGAAAGGGCTTGCATACGTCTGCGAGCTCACACCGGAAGAGTTTAAGGAGAACAGGGGAGATATTGGCATACCTGCTAAAAGCCCATACAGGGACAGGCCGATAGAGGAGAGCCTTGACCTCTTTGAGAGAATGAAAAACGGGGAATTTGAGGACGGAAAGTACACTCTGCGGGCGAAAATTGACCTTGCAAGCGGCAACTTTAACATGCGCGACCCGGTAATATACAGAATTCGTCATGTGGAGCACCACCGCCAGGGGACGAAATGGTGCATTTTCCCAATGTACGATTTTGCACACCCAATACAGGATATGATTGAGGGGATTACACACTCGCTTTGTTCCCTTGAATATGAGGACCACCGCCCGCTTTACAACTGGGTTGTGGAAAACTGTGACCTGGACGCGAAGCCGAGACAGATAGAATTTGCACGGCTGGGTATTAATTACACGGTTATGTCAAAGCGCAAACTGCGCCGGCTGGTGGACGAGGGATATGTCTCCGGCTGGGACGACCCGAGAATGCCAACTCTCTGCGGACTGCGCCGCCGTGGATATACGCCGGCCTCCATAAGGGATTTCTGTGAGCGCATAGGCGTTGCAAAGGTGACAAGCACCGTGGAGTACAGCCTTTTGGAGGCTTGTCTGCGGGACGATTTGAACTTAAATGCACAGCGCGCTATGGCGGTTCTGCGTCCGGTTAAGCTCACAATTACGAACTATGAAGAGGGCAGACGCGAGGAGTTTGACGTCGAGAATAACCCCACCGACGAAAATGCCGGCATGAGAAAGGTGACTTTCTCACGCAACTTATGGATAGAGGCAGAGGACTTTATGAAGGAGCCGGTGAAAAAGTATAACAGGCTCTATGTGGGGAATGAAGTAAGACTTAAGGGCGCTTACATTGTAAAGTGCACGGGCTTTACTGAGGACGAAAACGGCAATATCACAGAGGTATTTGCTGAGTACGACCCGGAGACGCGCGGCGGGAATACGCCTGACGGCAGAAAGGTCAGGGGCACAATACACTGGGTTGACAGGGACAACTGTGCCGACGCGGAGATAAGACTATACAGCAGCCTGTTCTCCGACCCGGACCCGGACAGCGGGGATAAGGACTTTATACAGTGCTTAAATCCGCAGTCTTTGGAGGTGCTTACGGGGGGCAAGGTGGAAAAAAGTCTGGAGGAAGCCAGGTATCCAAATGCCTATCAGTTTTTGCGCATGGGTTATTTCTGTGTGGATAACAGAGATTCAAAGCCGGGACACCTCGTGTTTAACCGCTCGGTTGCCCTGAAAGACAGCTTTAAAAAGTGATATTTATTTTACCGGAGCGGTAATTCCGCTCCGGGCTTTTTATGTGTACTTGAGTAAAATGAGATGACATGGGTTTAGCTGTAACGGAGAGGGTTGACCGGAAGTCAGTCGGGGCACAAGACAATCCCCCAGTCAGCGGAGCTGACAGCCCCCTTTGCGCAAGGGGGCTTGGATTTGTGCTTGATATGTGTTAGTTGCGTTCAAGAGAGGTTTGAGTATCGCCGATGGAAAGGTGGCTTTTTTGCACAAAGAATACTGGTGATATGATGATGCGCGCAAAATGTTTTTTAACTGCGGGAGAAGGCAGTACTGGTGTTTTTATGCCCGCATGGTATTAGATGCGTAAATAAATGGCAAAAACTAAAACAATTCCAAAATAAAAATTTAAAAGTAATGTATAATAAAATTGCCTGCGGTCAACAATAACCACAGGCAATTTTTTATGCTTATCAACAATATCTGGAGGATTTGGTATGAAAGATAAAAACAGGACTTTCTGGAAAAAGACCGGAGACTTCCTGTCCGGACGGGGCTTCTACATAGCCCTGGCTGCATGTGTCCTTGTTATCGGCGTTTCCGCATGGGCGCTGTTTTTTGCAGGCGGCACAGATGACGGGACTGATGTAGGCGTTATAGACAGCGTGATAAATGGCGGAAATTCGATGGCGGTACAGCCGAATGACACAGAGACGGTAAATCCATCGGATAATACGGATAAGGACGGCAGTGCCACGGACCAGGAAAATATAACTCCTGAAACACCTGAGGAGCCGGAGACGGATACCGCCCAGGAGCCGGAGGCGGACAATACCATGGCACCTATTGATGTGACTGACGTGGGAGTTTATGAGGAGACGTCTGCAAAGACGTTCATGTGGCCTGTTTACGGCGACATTGTGAAAGGGTTCTATAAAGATGAGCTGGTGTACAGCAAGACCATGATGGACTGGCGCACCCACAGCGGACTTGATATTTCCGCTGAGATAGGCGCAAAAGTCATGGCGGTGGCAGACGGCACGGTGTATGAGATATATGAAGACGATCTTTTAGGTACGACAGTAATAGTTGACCATGGCGACGGACTTATGAGTGTATATGCAAATCTTGCGGAAACTCCTACGGTCGCAGCGGGTGATGCGGTGAAATGCGGCGATGTTATAGGCGCTGTTGGCAACACTGCAATTGGAGAGACGGCTGAAGTGGCTCACCTGCATTTTGAAATGAGAAATGCAGACGGAACCGTTGACCCAAACGAATATCTGCCGGCACAATAAAAAAGACGAAAAAAGCGCAGCACACGCTGCGCTTTTTTCTGTATCAATCAGTTAGCATATGACTTTACATATTTTAAGCCGGGGTATCCGGGAGTGGGGATACCTCGCGCTTTTTCAGTATTATGAGGTACACGGCGCATATTGCGATGGAAGCCAAAGACGATATGGGAGCACTGCACCCGATATAAAACATTGTGTCAACAGTTATTTTGCTGAAGATAATTGTTAACGGCACCCTCAGGGCAAAAGTTGTAATAAGGGAGTGCACCATTGTGAAGACAGAGTGCCCGCAGGAATTAAAGTAGCCGTTCATGATAAATACAAAGCTCAGCATTATCTGGTCAAGCCCGTATGATTTTATGTACAGACGTCCGTTTTCAATTACAAGAGGGTCTTTGGTGAAAATGGATATGAGTATCTCACCCTTAAAGAATGTGACGATATTAAACAGTACGGCTATTACAAGACATATGGATATGCCTGTCCACATGCATTTTCTCGCTCTGGCGGGGTTGCCGGCGCCGATGTTATTGGCGGACATGGCGGCAACAGCGGAAGAAAACGCCAAAATGGGCATACAAACTATCATAAGTATTTTTTCCACAAAGCCTGCGGCGGCGGAGGCTTCGACTCCCTTGCCGTTTATGACCATGGTTATGAGGACAAAAGACAGGTTTACCAGAAACTCCTGGAGGGATATGGGGCCGCCGATTTTGAATATCTTTTTTACATACCCAGCACGCAGGCGAATGTCATGCCGTGAGAAAGCAAAACCGACGCCGCGGATTTTCAGGTACATCAGGGAAAAAATAAAGCTTATGCCCTGAGAGCCGACAGTTGCAATAGCGGCCCCGGCGGCGCCCATTGAAAAAATCTTTACCAAAACATAGTCGGCAATTACGTTTACAACGCTTGCAACGGCCACGAACATAAGCGGTGCGGTGGAGTTGCCCATGCCGCGCATAATACCGCCCACGAGGTTGTAGCCCACGATGAATATAAGGCCGGACGAGCAGATGAAAAGGTACTGCCGCGTCTGCGTTATGGCCTCCGCCGGGGCGTTTAACAGATTCACAAGACCGTGGTTGAATATCAACATTGGTATGGTGATAACGATGGCCATAATGGCGAAAAATATTGCGGCCGTGCCGACAGTTTTGGACACATCGCGTTCCTTTTTACCGCCGGCGAACTGGCCTATTATTACGGTGACGCCGGTTGTAAAACCGGATACGGCCATTGTGATGGCGGTCATCATCATACTGGCGGTTGATACGCCTGATGCATCGGCGGTAGTAGCGTAGTTTCCGACGATATACAGGTCCACTGTGCTGTAGAGAAGCTGGAGTATGTTTGCCAGCATAAGGGGAATGGCAAATTTTATAAGCGCTTTGGGTATGGAACCGGTAAGGAATGACTCATTGCGTTTCATAATTTATTTGCTACCTCCGTATTTTGTTGCTTTACGCAATATTATCAAATTTAAAACGGTATTGCAATTAATTGTTTACAATTCCCTATTCCAATTTGGATAGAAATATATTAAAATAGGGTGAAACATGATAAAGAAAAATGCTGGAGGTGTCCACATGGGGGATAATACACCCAGGTATAAGCGCGTGCTTATAAAGATAAGCGGAGAGGCGCTTGCTGGAGATAAGCATTTCGGACTGGATTTTGACATAATCAAAAATGTCTGCAGTGTGATAAAAAAGTGTGTAGATGCAGGTGTCGAAATCGGCCTTGTCGTCGGCGGAGGAAATTTCTGGCGCGGCCTCAAGGACGGCAACGGAAAAATGGAGCGCACAAGGGCCGACTATATGGGCATGATGGCTACGGTGATGAACTGCCTTGCCGTGGCCGACGTTATGGAGCAGCTTGACATACCGGTAAGGGTGCAGACGGCGCTCACAATTAAAGAAGTGGCGGAGCCCTACACAAAGCCAAGGGCAGTGAAGCACCTGAGGGAAGGCAAGGTTGTAGTTTTTGGCTGCGGCACGGGAAGTCCTTATTTCTCGACGGATACGGCGGCGGTGCTGCGGGCGGTTGAGATTGAGGCGGAGGCCATACTCCTTGCGAAAAACGTTGACGGCGTTTACAGCGCTGACCCGAAAAAGGATCCTGACGCTGTGAAGTACGACGAGATTTCATATGAACAGGTGCTGGCAAACCATTTAACCGTTATGGATTCCACAGCCACGTCCCTTGCCATGGACAACGATATGCCTCTTGTTCTCTTTGCGCTGGAGGACCCGGAGAACATATACAGGGTCATAATGGGCGAAAAAATAGGCACGATTGTAGACTGAATGATGAAAATATAAGTAGGAGGAAATTATAATGTACGAAGAGTATACTTCCAAAATGAAAAAGACAGTTGAGGTTTTAAAAACACAGTTTGCCTCTGTCCGGGCGGGACGAGCCAACGCCGCAGTGCTGGACCAGATAAATGTTGAATATTACGGGGCGGACACACCTATTAACCAGATTGCGTCAATATCCGCACCGGACCCAAGAACACTGACAATTCAGCCGTGGGATGCCTCAAGCCTCAAGGCGATTGAGAAGGCCATACAGGCCTCGGACCTCGGCATTAATCCCCAGAATGACGGCAAGCTTATCCGCCTCGTTTTCCCGCAGCTCACGGAGGAGAGAAGAAAGGAGCTTGTAAAACAGGTTAAAAAGTACGGGGAGGACGCCAAGGTCGCAATCAGAAATATCCGACGTGACGCTATGGACGATTTAAAAGCCCAGAAGAAAAAGTCAGAGATAACAGAAGATGATTTTAAAGACGCGGAAAAAGATATGCAGAAGTACACTGACGACTATATAAAAGAGATTGACAATGTGACAGCCGCCAAGGAAAAAGAGCTTTCCGAAATTTGAGTATGGGAATTTTCAGAAGGAAAAAAGATGCGGGGCAGCCGGACGTGAGCCGGCTCCCCTGCCACATAGCCATTATAATGGACGGTAACGGTAGATGGGCAAAGAAGAGGGGACTTCCAAGGACAGCGGGGCACGCGGCCGGGGCGGAGACGTTCAGGCGCATTGCCACTTACTGCAAGGAAATCGGCGTCCGCTACCTTACCGTCTATGCGTTTTCCACGGAAAACTGGAAGCGCCCGCCTGAAGAGGTGGCGGCAATTATGAAGCTTCTTAAAAAGTTTCTCACCGAGGCCCTTCGGGATATGGAGAAAAACCGGGTAAAGGTGAAGTTTTTGGGAGATCTTGAGCCCCTGTCCGACGAGCTCAAAACCCTTATTGCGGAGACGGAAAAAATCTCCCAAAAATATAACGGCGTACAGGTAAACCTGTGTGTAAACTACGGGGGACGGGACGAAATTGTAAGGGCTGTAAATGCCTGTATGCGTGATGCCGGGAAAGACGGCGCGCCTGTAACTGAAGAGAGTTTTTCACGGTATCTGTACACTGACGGAATACCAGACCCGGACCTTATAATAAGGCCCAGCGGAGAATACCGGCTTTCCAATTTCCTCATGTGGCAGTCGGCGTATTCAGAGCTGTATTTTACAGATGTACTCTGGCCGGACTTTGACAAAAATGAGATGAACCGGGCAATTTGTGAGTATCAAACCCGTGACAGGCGGTATGGCGGGATAAAGTAAACACAGATGCGGCACGCAGGACAGAAATCCGCTGAAATGCGGCATACGTGAAAAGGAGAATAAATATGAAAACGAGGATAATAGTTGCGGCAGTTGCTATACCGATACTGTTTGTGATAATGTTCTTTCTTCCCCCTGTGTATATGGGATTTTTAACAGCTATAATATGCGGGTTTGCGGCGTTTGAATTTATGACGGCCTTAAGTCCGAATATGCAGCTTAAAAACAAGGTGTTTACCATCGCCGCCGCGGCGCTTATTCCACTCACAAAGGTGACGGCTTATCCCACGGCACTGACAATGGCCGTTATCATTTTATATGCCGTAGTGGTGTTTGTGGACGGAATAATAACATACGGCGGGGAAAAAGACATACAATTTAAAGACATCGCGTATGGTTTTTTTATAGGGATAGTTTATCCCATGATGCTCTCCTCCCTTGTGATGCTTAAAGACATGTATCTTGGAAAATATCTTGTGCTCCTGCCAGTGGTTGTCACGTTCTGCTGTGACAGCGGCGCCTATTTTGCCGGGGTGTATTTTGGCCGGCACAAGGTAACTCCCCGGGTCAGCCCGAATAAGTCGGCGGAAGGGTTTATCGGCGGAGTGCTTACGGGAATTGTGTGCATGTTCATCTACTGCGGAATTGTGGCTCTCGCGACAGACATACGCGTCAATTTCTGGGCCGTGGCGCTGTATGGAATTTTGGGCAGCGTTGTAGTGGAGATTGGCGACCTGGCATTTTCACTTATAAAGAGACTTGTGGGAATTAAGGACTACGGAAAGCTTATACCGGGACACGGGGGAATGCTGGACCGTTTTGACAGTATGTCCTTTGCCGCCCCTGTGATGTATGTGCTCTCTGTAATCCTGCCGGTTTTCAGGGTGTTTTAAGATGACAGGCGCGATATCTGTACTGGGGTCTACCGGCTCAATCGGCACCCAGACTTTGCAGGTGGCGGATAATTTAAACATTCCCGTCTGTGCCCTTGCGGCAAACAGAAGCGCAGAGCTTCTGGAGATACAGGCCAGAAAGTACGCGCCGGAGCTTGTGGCGGTGTATGACAGGGACGCGGCACGGGACCTTGCGGTGCGGCTGCGGGACACTGAAATTGAGGTAGTGCAGGGGGAAGAGGGACTTTTGCGTGCGGCCTCGCTTGAAAGCGCGGAAACTGTTGTCACGGCAGTGGTTGGAACGGTTGGACTGCGGCCCACGCTGGAGGCTGTACGGACAAAAAAGCGCATTGCCCTTGCAAACAAGGAGACCCTTGTCTGTGCCGGGGAGCTTGTAATGAGTGAGGCGGCGGACCGGGGCGCGGAGATTATCCCGGTGGACTCGGAACACTCGGCTATATTCCAGTGCCTTGAGGATAAGGGCGGGGCCGGAGTAAAAAAAATAATTCTGACGGCCTCCGGCGGCCCTTTCAGAGGAAAGACCCACGCTGAACTCCAAAGTGTGACCCCTGAGATGGCTCTGAAGCACCCAAACTGGAATATGGGGGCAAAGGTGACAATAGACTCCGCTACCATGATGAACAAGGGGCTTGAGTTTATTGAGGCAATGCACCTGTTTGGCCTGGAGCCGGGGCGCATACAGGTACTTGTGCACCCACAGAGCATAGTCCACTCCGCCGTAATGTACAGGGACAACTCTGTAATTGCGCAGATGGGTGTCCCCGACATGCGCATACCGATTCAGTACGCCCTTACATATCCGGAGAGAGGGCCGGCCCCGGCGCCGGAACTCAGCCTTGCGGAAATTGGAAAGCTCACCTTTGAGGAGCCGGATTTGGAGGCGTTTAAGTGCCTTGGTCTTGCGATGGAGGTGGCGGGAATGGGCGGAAATGCCGGTGCTGTCATGAACGCGGCAAATGAAGAGGCCGTACGGCTGTTTTTGGACGGCAAAATAAGTTTTAACGGGATTTTTGAATTAGTATCCGCAGCAGTGGAAAAAATAAAATGTATAGATAAGGCGAGTCTTGAAGATATACTGGCCTCTGATTTGGCGGCCAGGGAATTTGTAAAGAGCAATTATTGATATAGGAGTTTCAATGTATATAATTTTAGGCATTATCGCATTCGGGATTCTCATTGCCGTACATGAGCTTGGCCATTTTCTGGCGGCAAAGGCATGTAAGGTCAAAGTTAATGAGTTTTCCATTGGTATGGGGCCAGCCATATTTAAAAAGCAGGGCAAGGAGACGCTCTATTCCCTGCGCATTCTGCCAATCGGCGGCTACTGCGCCATGGAGGGAGAGGACGATGACTCGGCAGACCCGCGCTCCTTCGGCAAGCAGAGGAGATGGAAAAAGCTGATTATCCTTGCCGCAGGTGCATTTATGAACTTCCTTTTGGGGTTTATAATTGTCATCATAATCTTTTCACAGGCCGAGGTCTACGGCTCAAGCACCGTGTCGGGGCTTATGGACGGATTTCCGGATAACGGAGAGGCGGGCCTTATGGAAGGGGATAAAATTTACTCCATAAACGGAATGAGGATTTACTACTCCAATGATTTTTCCACGGCCATGGCGCGCTCCGGTGAGAATGTTGACATGGTTGTAATACGAGACGGGGAAAAAGTGACATTAGAGGATTATAATCTCACGCAGAGAGAGTACACGGAAAACGGCGAGACGGTTGTAAAGTACGGAATATATTTTGAGACTATACCTGCAACCTTTCTTGAAAAGCTGAAATATTCGGTCTACACCTCCTTTAATTTCGTGCGCCTCATATGGTACAGCCTCTCAGACCTTTTTACAGGCGCGGTAGGTATTAAAGACC
This sequence comes from Candidatus Alloscillospira gallinarum, assembly GCA_904420055.1. GTDB lineage: Bacteria > Bacillota > Clostridia > Oscillospirales > Oscillospiraceae > Alloscillospira > Alloscillospira gallinarum. The sequence goes on from CAJFTV010000039.1 coordinate 9,710, forward strand.
TGTCAGGGCCCGTGGAAGTTGTATCGGTTATGAACGACATGGGGGCTCAGGCGGCCACGGTGGGAGACGCGATTTTAAATATTTCGTATCTCTGCGCGTTTATCGCCATTAACCTGGCTGTTATGAACATGCTGCCAATTCCGGCACTGGACGGCGGCAGGATATTCTTCCTCATTGTCACCTGGGTAATAGAAAAGGTGATAAGGAGAAAGGTAAATCCGAAATATGAGGGATATATACACACGGCGGGCTTTGTACTGCTGATGGGACTTATGGTATTTGTATTTGCAAGCGACGTGGTGAAGATTATAAATGGCTAAAGAGATAAAAGTTGGAAATGTCACAGTGGGCGGGGGAGCCCCCGTCTCTGTGCAGTCCATGACAAACACGAAAACAGAGGACGTAGCGTCAACGGCGGCCCAGATTGAAAGGCTGTGTGCCGCAGGGTGCGATATTGTCCGTGTGGCCGTGCCAAATGAAGAGGCGGCCCGGGCGATAGAAAAGCTCAAGGAAAAATCTGCGGTGCCAATTGTGGCGGACATTCATTTTGACTACAGGCTGGCGGTTTTGGCGGCCCGGGCAGGCGCGGACAAAATACGCATTAATCCGGGAAACATCGGGGGAGACGACCGGGTAAAGGCTGTGACGGACGTGTGCAGGGAGCGCGGCATACCAATACGCATCGGCGTGAACAGCGGCAGCGTTGAAAAAAAGCTCCTCCAAAAATACGGCGGCCCTACGCCGGAGGCCATGGCCATGTCTGCCATGGGCCATGTGAAGATTTTAAACCGGTTTGACTTTGACGATATATGCATATCGGTTAAGGCGTCAAATGTTCCGGATACAATAGCCGCCTACAGACTGGTGCGTGAGATGTGCGACTATCCACTGCACCTTGGCGTGACTGAGGCGGGGACTGAGTACACCGGTATTATAAAGTCCGCCGCAGGTATCGGAACGCTTTTGTCCGAGGGAATTGGCGATACAATACGGGTGTCACTCACCGCCCCTCCCGAGAGGGAGGTAAAGGCCGGAATTGAGCTTTTAAAGGCCCTGGGGCTCCGGCACGGCGGTGTGGAATTTATCTCCTGTCCAAGCTGCGGCAGGTGCAAAATTGACCTTATTTCCACAGCACAGCAGGTTGAGCGGGAGCTGGAGGGCTTTAAGGGCGATATCACCGTGGCCGTAATGGGGTGCGTGGTTAACGGCCCGGGGGAGGCCTCCCGCGCAGACTATGGAATTGCCGGCGGCGACGGCGAGGGCGTAATATTCAAAAAGGGGCAGGTCGTGAAAAAGGTGAAAACCGAGCTCCTTGTGAGCGAGCTTATGAAACTAATCACGGAAGGAAGTAAGACGCAGTGGGCATGAACTCGGTGCCGTTTTTTGACATGTTTTCCTGCTGCCGTGACGGCGGTGCGCTTGAGGTGCTTCTGGAAAACTCGAAAGTGACAAGCGCCACCATAAACAAGCATGACAGGACGATGAAACTCTCCATGGTTATGGCGGCGCCGGCCGCTCCGGCGGAGATAACTACAATTGAAAATGGAATAGCAAAGGAATTTGGACTGAGCCGGGTATCCGTATCGGCGAGGTTTCCCACCGCCCGGGCAGTACAGCAAAGGGGCGGAGAAAACGCTAAAAAGAGCGGCGCAAAACCGTCCGGACAGATGATTATGGGCAAGCCTGTAAAGGGAAAGGCTACACCCATGAAGGACGTACATATTGACCTTGGGCGCGTCACGGTCACAGGCGAGGTTTTTGACGTGCAGTCACGGGAGATACCCAAAAGCCGCGCCTGGGTTCTTACATTTGACATGACGGATTATACCGGGTCTGTCCACGTATCAAAGTTTATGCGGGACGAGAATGCAAAGGACATTGTGGAGAAAATAAAGCCGGGCATGATGCTCACCGTCTCCGGAAACCTTGGATACACGAGGTTTGACCCGGACCTGACTCTGGAGCCCAGCTCCATATGCACTGCCGAGAAAGCGGAGCGGGAGGACAAAGCGGATAAAAAGCGTGTTGAGCTGCATCTGCATACGAAGATGTCGGCCATGGACGCGCTTACAGATACGGCAAAGGTGATAAAAAGGGCTATAAAGTGGGGACACCCGGCAATAGCCATAACAGACCACGGTGTAGTGCAGTCATTTCCCGACGCCATGAAGGCTGCCGGGGACGACATTAAGGTCCTGTACGGCGTGGAAGGATATTATGTAAACGATATTGACGACAAGCTGGCAGTTTACGGCGACATATCCGGCGAGCTCACCGGAGAGATTGCCGTATTCGACATTGAGACGACGGGGCTTTCCGCCGACAGGGACAGGATAACTGAGATTGGCGCCGTCATATTGAGAGACGGAAAAGAAAGAGACCGGTTTCAGACGTTTGTTAACCCCGGTATGCATATACCCCATAAGATAACGCAGCTCACCGGAATAACCGATGATGATGTGAAAGACGCTCCGGGCCAGGAGGAGGCCGTGAGAAAATTTCTGGATTTTGTGGGGTCGAGGCCCCTTGCCGCCCACAATGCCAGCTTTGACATCGGCTTTATATACGAGGCCGCTGTGCGGTACGGCATTGATTACACTCCGTCGTATATTGATACGCTCGCCATGTCGAGAGCCCTTTTACCGGAGCTTAAGAGCCACAGGCTAAACATAGTCGCGGGATTTTTGAGCCTGCCGGAATTTTCTCACCACAGGGCATCGGACGATGCCGTGACTGCGGGCTTAATTTTGGCAAAGCTGATGGAAAAGCTGGAAAGTGCGGGGATTACGCGCATAGAGGATATTAACGGCTATATCGCAAAAGCGGGCAGGGATGCCGTCATGGGGCGCAGGTTTAAGCCCCGGCATATAATTGTGCTTGTAAAAACCCAGGCGGGAATGAAAAACCTGTATAAGATTATCACAAAGAGCCACCTGGAGTATTTCAAGCGCTACCCGATTATGCCCAAGAGCGTACTTATGGAACACCGTGATGGGCTTATAATCGGCTCTGCCTGTGAGGCGGGAGAGGTGTTTGAGCTCATAAAGGACAGGCGCAGCCGTCTGGAGCTCAGACGGATTGCCGAGTTTTACGACTACCTTGAAATTCAGCCAATATGCAATAACCGGTTTATGCTGGAGGGAGAGAACCCCATAGCGGAAAATGAGGAGGAGCTCCGGGATTTCAACAGGACGGTTGTGCGCCTTGGAGAGGAGCTTAATAAGCCTGTTGTTGCCACGGGAGACGTGCATTTTCTTGACAGGGAGGACGAGATTTTCCGCCATGTGCTCCTCACTGCGAAGGGCTTTTCCGACGGGGACAAGCCCCTTCCGCTGTATTTCCGCACAACAGAGGAGATGCTCGCCGAGTTTGACTATCTCGGACCCGAAAAGGCCTACGAGGTGGTCGTGGAAAATACGGTGAAAATAGCGGATATGTGCGACAAGGTGCGCCCGCTGCCGCCTAAGGTGCTCTATGCGCCGAAAATTGAAAACAGTGCCCAGCAGCTTAAAGACCTGGTATATGGGCGCATGCATGAGCTATATGGGGAAAATCCGCCGGAGATTATAACAAAGCGCATTGAGACGGAGCTGGGCGACATTTTAAACCGAAACTACGACGTCATATACATGAGTGCCCAGAAGCTGGTGGCAGACTCAATTGCCCACGGGTATCTGGTCGGCTCGAGAGGCAGCGTCGGTTCTTCCCTTGTGGCGTACATGTCGGGTATTACTGAGGTTAACTCCCTGCCTGCGCATTACAGATGTCCCAAGTGCAAGCACACGGATTTTGCCGCCGGCGAGGGGTACGGCTGCGGCGCGGATATGCCGGACGGCGTGTGCCCCGTTTGCGGTACGGAATACGCCAAAGAGGGATTTGATATCCCATTTGAGACGTTTTTGGGCTTTGGCGGCGACAAGGTGCCGGATATTGACCTGAACTTTTCAGGAGAGTACCAGGCGAATGCCCACCGCTACACAAACGAGCTGTTTGGTGCGGACCATGTGTTTCGTGCCGGAACAATCGGAACTGTCGCGGAAAAGACGGCTTTTGGATATGTCAAGAAATATATGGAGCTCACGGGGAAAAATCTGTCAAAGGCGGAGGAAAACCGCCTTGCAAAGGGCTGCGTCGGCGTGAAGCGCACAACAGGACAGCACCCAGGCGGACTTGTGGTAATACCACAGGACATGGAGATTTCCGACTTCTGTCCGGCACAGCACCCGGCGGACGACAACGGTACGGATATCATTACGACCCACTTTGAATATCACTGCATGGAGGACAACCTTTTAAAGCTGGATGAGCTGGGACATGATGACCCAACCATGATAAAGATGCTGGAGGACATGACGGGAAGAAACGCCCGCGAGATAAAGCTTGACGACCCGGAGACTATGCGTATATTCAAGTCGCCGGAGCCGATAGGACTTGAAAAGGGAGACCCGATTATAGGTGACACCGGCACAATAGGTATACCGGAGTTCGGCACGGGCTTTACACGGCAGATGCTCTGTGACACCCAGCCGGACAAGTTTGACACGCTGGTGCGGCTTTCGGGCTTTTCCCACGGTACGGACGTGTGGCTCGGCAACGCGAAGGATTTAATTCTATCCGGTACGGCAAGCATAAGCCAGACAATAGGCTGCCGTGACGATATAATGCTGTACCTCATATCCATGGGCATGCCCGAAAAGCGGGCGTTCAAGATTATGGAGAGCGTCAGAAAGGGCAGGGGACTGCCGGAGGGGGCGGAGGACGAGATGCGCGCAGCATCGGTTCCCGACTGGTACATAGATTCCTGCAAAAAGATAAAATACCTCTTCCCAAAAGCCCACGCTGTGGCCTATGTAATGATGGCGTTCCGTATTGCCTGGTTCAAGGTGCACGAGCCACTGGCCTTTTACAGCGCGTATTTCTATCGCCGGAGCCAGAAGGACGGATTTGACGCGGCGGTAATGACCGGCGGAATTGAGGTGGTAAAGTCCAAGATAAACGAGATTAAAAATAATCCCGCCGCCACTGCCAAGGAGCAGGATTTGCTGACGACTCTGGAGGCCTGTTATGAGTTTTACAGCCGAGGCTTCAGCTTTGCGCCGATTGACGTATATAAATCGGACGCGACAAAGTTTATTATAACCGAAGATGGTCGGCTTTTGCCGCCGTTTGTGGCCCTCAGCGGACTGGGAGAGTCCGCCGCCAGGGACATTGTCGAGCACAGAGGGGACTGCGAGTTTGTGTCTATTGAGGAGTTTTCCACCGCATGTCCAAAGGTTTCCAAGACGCACATTGACCAGTTAAAGCAGCTGGGGGCATTTCATGACCTGCCGGATACGAGCCAGATAAGCCTGTTTTAGCGTATCAGAGCGTGCATTGCTGTATATACTTATACAGTACCCGCCAAATAATGTCATTTTTCACAGGAAAAGCGCTTTTTTCAATGCTTTTTAAGAAAATGTTTAGTGAAAGTGACAATAACATTTTTTTAAAAATCGTGTTATAATACAAATAATAAAAGTGCAGTTTGCTGAAAGCGAGCGTAAAGGCTACCCTGCAGACTGCACGTTTTTTATTCACGTGTGGGCTTAGAGTTTTGGAAAGAGGTATGACATGAGAAATATTGGTGACGTAGTTATGTATGGAACGGACGGCCTGTGCAGAATAAATGACATTGTTGAGCGGAATTTTGGTGGGAGTATGGCTCTGTACTACATGCTGGAGCTTGTTTACCGCCGGGGGTCCGTTATCTATGTACCTGTAGGAAATGAGAAGCTGGAGGGAAAGATGCACACGCTTATTTCCAAAGCAGAGTGTCTGGAACTTATAAACAGCATAAAAAGCGAGACGCAGATTTGGATTGACAGCGAAAATGAGCGGAAAATACGTTATCGGGAAATCCTCGCCGGGGAGGACCGCCATGAGCTGGTGCGCATGATTAAAACGCTCCATGAGCACCGCAGGACACAGGAGTGCTGTGGCAAAAAAATGCATATGACTGACCAGAAGATTCTAAAGGACGCCGAGCGAATTTTTTATGATGAAATTGCCCACAACCTTGAAATACTGCCGGGAGAAGTACATCAGTACATACTGAATGCAATAGCAGAGAGCTGACAAAAATCCCCCTGAGTTTA
>CAJFTV010000040.1 GCA_904420055.1 Candidatus Alloscillospira gallinarum
GTACTTTGTGCGGTGTATATAGGCCATATTACTATTGACATGTCCAACTATAAATTGTATTATAGTAGCCGTCAGCAGTATTTCAGGCACTATATCTTGTATTTTATACTGTTAAAACGGCCATATGGCCTGCAATACGTTTAAATCACGCAGACCGCACCTTTAAAACCTGCGAAGTTTTGGTGCGCTCTGCGTGAAAAGTGTCGCCAGGCGGTTTTTTATCCCATGCGGCAGAAAAAGCACCTGTTTTCGCCCACGCTGCGGCGGAATATTTAATACTTTCCTCTCTAAAAAGAGGGTAAGATTTACAATGGCAACCTTGAACTACAGATGGAGGAAATTGTGATGAACGTAACCAGCATACGGAAGAGAGACGGCCGCACTGTCGAATTTGACATAAGTAAAATCGCCTCCGCAATTGAGAAGGCCTTTGACGCCACATATAAACCCGGCAGCGGCGACATTGCCAAAAGCCTCGCAAACGAGGTGATGACAATCATAGAGGTTGAAGGCACCGAGGTGCCTGACGTTGAGCACATTCAGGACCTTGTTGAAAAGGTTCTCATGGACAACGGCTATATAACCACGGCCAAAGCGTACATTCTCTACAGGGACCAGCGCTCACGCCGCCGCGAAATGAACACACGCCTCATGCAGACATATGAGGAGATTACCTTTGCCGACGCCAAGGACAGCGATGTAAAGCGCGAAAACGCCAACATAGACGGTGACACCGCTATGGGCGTCATGCTCAAATATGGCAGCGAGGGCGCAAAGCGCTTCAACAACATGTTTGTCTTGAACCCCGACCACTCCAAGGCACATATGGAGGGCGACATTCACATTCACGACCTGGATTTCCTCACTCTAACCACCACATGCACTCAGATTGATATTATAAAGCTCTTTAAGGACGGATTTTCCACCGGTCACGGAACCCTGAGAGAGCCTAACGATATCGCCTCTTATTCCGCCCTGGCTTGCATTGCCATACAGTCCAACCAGAACGACCAGCACGGCGGACAGAGCATTGTAAATTTTGACTACGGCATGGCCGACGGTGTAAAAAAGACATATATCCGTCTGTACAGGCAGAACCTTGCAAAGGCACTCATGCTCTGGCACGACATTGAGGACCCGGAGGACGATATAAAAGCCATGATTGCCTCTATCCGCGAGGAGACAGGTCTCTGCCCCACGCTTGAAAACAACGGCGACTACCTCGCCCATGAACTTCCCCTGCTCGTCAAGAAATACGGGAACATTGAGGACATGAAAAAGGCCCAGCAGCTGGCCACCCACTACGCGTACAAGGAGACCGACAGGGCCACATATCAGGCCATGGAGGCATTTATACACAACCTGAATACAATGCACTCCCGCGCCGGCGCACAGACGCCCTTCTCCTCCATAAATTACGGCATGGACACCTCCCCCGAGGGACGCATGGTGATGAAGAATGTCATGCTGGCAACTGAGGCCGGCCTTGGGCACGGCGAGACGCCGATTTTCCCCATTCAGATTTTCCGCGTAAAAGACGGCGTAAACTTAAACGAGGGGGAGCCCAACTATGACCTCTTTAAGCTGGCCTGCCGGTGCAGTGCAAAGCGCCTTTTCCCCAACTTTTCCTTTATTGACGCCCCCTTTAACAAGCAGTACTACAAAGAGGGCTGTCCTGAGACGGAAATCGCATACATGGGCTGCCGTACAAGAGTTATAGGCAACGTGTATGACCCCTCCCGCGAGATATGCAACGGCCGCGGCAACCTGTCATTCACCTCAATAAACCTGCCCCGCCTTGCCATTAAGGCCAAAGGCGACCTTGACAGATTTTTTGAGGACCTTGACCACATGATGGACCTGTGCTTTGACCAGCTCCTGGAACGCTTTGAAATACAGTGCAGAAAACATGTGTACAACTACCCCTTCCTCATGGGACAGGGCGTGTGGATTGACAGCGACAAATTAAGCTGGAATGACGAAGTTCGCGAGGTATTAAAGCACGGCTCTCTCTCTGTAGGCTTTATCGGCCTTGCCGAGACATTAAAGTGTCTTATTGGCGAACACCACGGCGAGAGTGAGCGGGCACAGAACCTGGGACTTGAGATAATCGGGCACATGCGTGCCCGCACGGACAGAAAAGCGCAGGAGACAGGCTTAAACTTCACTCTTCTGGCCACACCCGCCGAGGGGCTTTCCGGCAGATTTGTAAAAATAGATAAGAAAAAGTACGGCATCATTCCCGGCGTAACTGACAGGGATTACTACACGAACAGCTTCCATATCCCCGTTTATTACCCAATAAGCGCATTTGACAAAATACGCCTTGAGGCTCCCTATCACAATCTGACAAACGCCGGTCATATAAGCTATATAGAGATGGACGGAGACCCCCTGCAGAACCTCGACGCCTTCGAGAAAATAATAAGATACATGCAGAAGTGCGGCATCGGCTATGGCTCCGTCAATCACCCGGTGGACCGCGACCCCGTCTGTGGCTTTACAGGTATAATCAAAGACGAGTGTCCTCACTGCGGCAGAAAAGAACACGATTCAGACGTGGGATTTGAGCGTATACGCCGTATAACAGGCTATCTTGTCGGTACACTCGACCGCTTTAACAACGGTAAAAGAGCAGAAGAAGCCGACAGAGTGAAGCACAATATATAAATTTGTTTACATAACTTTTGTTGTTTCTGCCGGGATTAATCCCGGCAGAAAATTTAATACGGTATAATCCGGCCTGAAAATACAGTGATAACTTCCGGGCCAAAATTATATCATTCATAAAATCACCAAATGCCTCATTCACTGTCCCTGCCAGGCTACAGCGGAAACAGTGCTATATGCGGTAAGTACATTCTACACATAGTGTGCCAGCCGCGCTGTCCCTCACACTTCAGTGCAGAACAGAACGTAAAAATTATACTGTAGCCGGAAAGGCCGTGTGAATTTCCATGAAAATTGCAGGAACTGTACAGGACTCGATAGTCGACGGACCGGGCTTTCGCTTTACTCTCTTTACCCAGGGCTGTCCCCATAAATGTCCCGGCTGCCATAATCCCCAGACACATGACTTTAGTGGCGGCGAGGAGCTTTCGACAGATGAAATTATAAAAAAACTTCTTTCAAACCCGCTGACAGACGGAATTACCTTTTCAGGCGGAGAGCCCTTTGAGCAGGCCTCTGACTGCGCCGTTATAGCCGCCGCCGCCCGGCAGCACGGGCTTAATGTCTGGTGTTATTCCGGATATACATTTGAAGAGCTACTTGAAAAATCCCGCGTGGACAGCGGTGTCATGGAGCTTTTAAAACTAACCGACGTACTTGTTGACGGCAAGTTTATACTTGAGGAAAAGAGCTATAACGTCCCGTGGCGCGGCAGCCGCAACCAGCGTCTTATAGACGTTAAAAAGAGTCTTGAGCAGAAATCAGCGGTAACCTTGGAGGACTGACGCTCGCCTTGGCATCTTTTTCAGGGTACATCTATTAAACAAGGAGAAAGTGTATGAATATCAAAAAGGATTTTTCAGAGCTCATCGGCGGAACACCGCTTCTGGAGATGTCGCGCTTTGGCATGTCTATGGGGCTAAAATCAACCATACTTGCCAAGCTTGAGTATTTTAATCCTACGGGCAGCGCAAAAGACCGCCCCGCGTATGAGATGGTATTCCAGGCGGAAAAATCAGGCAAAATTGGTGCCGGTGCAGTAATAATTGAGCCCACAAGCGGCAACACCGGCATTGGCCTTGCCGCTGTGTGCGCCGCCCGAGGATACAGGGCAATTATTGTCATGCCCGACACAATGAGTATTGAGCGTCGCCAGCTCATGGCCGCATACGGGGCAGAGGTCGTCCTCACCCCGGGAAGCGAGGGAATGAGCGGTGCCATTAAAAAAGCAGAGGAGATAGCCGCCGCAACCCCCAACAGCTTTATTCCCCAACAGTTTGAAAACAGCGACAACGCCCTGGCTCATTATAAAACCACCGGCCCGGAGATATGGCGCGATACCGAGGGAAACATAGATATCTTTGTCGCTACAGTGGGCACCGGCGGAACTCTCACGGGCACAGCCCGCTACCTAAAAGAGCAGAATCCCAATATAAGGGTAATTGCCGCAGAGCCCGCCTCCTCTCCTCTTCTCTCCAAGGGCTATACAGGTCCGCACAAGATACAGGGCATCGGCGCAAATTTTGTGCCCCCGGTGCTGGACAGGGATATATATGACCGAATAATAACCGTAACAGATGATGACGCCTATAAATATGCGGCACTTGCCGCCAGAACCGAGGGGATTTTAGTCGGCATATCCTCCGGGGCCGCACTGTGCGCCGCAGTACAGGTAGCCCAAATGCCCGAACATACCGGCAAAAACATAGCCGTCATACTCCCCGACACGGGAGAGCGGTA
>CAJFTV010000041.1 GCA_904420055.1 Candidatus Alloscillospira gallinarum
CCTCTTTCCTGCAAATGCTTTTTGTATGAAACAACCGCCTCCTTTGTTACGGTATCAGTGCCGATGTACACGCAAAAAGCACGCGTGTCCCGTAGATATTTCTCTACGGTGGCATCACTTTTTTCCTCCATGAGCAGATACTGGTGAAACAGCTCAATCGCCTTTTCACTTAGTCTTCTCTCTGTCATCATCAATCTCCTCCTTATTTTTCTAACATCTTAATTTTATTTAAGAGAAACTTGCTTGTGCCGGACATTTGACAAGTCATACTTTAGCTTTTAACCGCACGAAAAATCCCCCGTGTGAACTCTCACACGGGGGATAAATTATTGCTCTAATACGCTATGGGACAGTATGCGGCAATATTAGAACCATGCGGCACAAGGCTTTTAAACAGCTCCGGAAAACATTTGGCCTCATATCAATTCCCGATGTCAAAAAGGGCTGAGCTCTCTTTGCTCAGCCTTTACAGTATAAATTCCCATATATGCAGAAAAATATCCAGAGCACAAAATGTACTCTGGATATTATCATATATAATTTAAATATATCGGCTGCGGCCTTTTACCCTCAGGCGGTTCATTGCCCTGGCCAGTGCTATTCGGGTCATCTCGTATTCCCTTATGCTCTCGCTGCTGGACAGACGCTCCTTCGCGCGCTCTGCCGCGGCCTTGGCGCGGATTTCGTCAATCTCGTCTGCATTTTCACATGCCTGCACAAACACAATGACATGACTGTCAGACATCACTTCCAAAAATCCCTCAGTGGCGGCACACTCATGCCACTCTCCCTGGGTCTTATAGCGCAGCTCACCCACCTCAAGGGCCGCCACCATCGGCGCGTGACCGCCGAGTATTGTAAACAGCCCGTCGGGAAGAGTAACCGTAAGCCCCTCAGCTTTGCCTTCAAAAAAATGGCGTTCAGGCGTCATGATTTCAAGGTCAAACTCCGTCATTTGGACTCTCCCTTCAGCTTCTCCGCCTTTTCGCGGGCCTCGTCCAAATCACCCACGTTAAAGAACGCCTGCTCCGGCAGGTCGTCCGCCTCGCCGTCGGCAATGGCACGGAAGCCCTCAATCGTTTTTTCAATCGGCACATATCTGCCGGGCACACCGGTAAATGCCTCAGCCACAAAGAAAGGCTGTGACAAAAACCTCTGCATTCTTCTGGCCCTGTGAACCGTCTGCCGGTCCTCCTCGGAGAGCTCCTCCATTCCCAAGATGGCTATGATATCCTGAAGCTCATGGTATCGCTGAAGGCACTCCTGCACGCGCCGTGCAGTCTCATAGTGCTCCCGGCCCAGGATATCAGGCTCTAAAAGCCGTGAGCTGGACTCAAGCGGGCTGACAGCCGGATAAATGCCCTGTTCCGCAATTGACCTGGAAAGCACCGTTGTGGCGTCCAGATGTGAGAATATCGTGGCAGGAGCAGGATCTGTCAGGTCGTCGGCCGGTACATATACAGCCTGTACGGACGTTACAGAGCCGCTGTCGGTACTTGCAATGCGCTCCTCCAGAGCGCCAAGCTCGTTTGCAAGGGTCGGCTGATATCCGACGGCTGAGGGCATACGGCCGAGCATTGCCGACACCTCGTTGCCCGCCTGCACAAATCGGAATATGTTGTCAATGAATAAAAGCACGTCCTGCCGCTTCTCATCTCTCAGATACTCCGCCAGTGTAAGTCCCGTAAGCGCCGCGCGCATACGGGAGCCTGGGGGCTCGTTCATCTGGCCGAACACCAGCATCGTCTTATCCATAACACCCGAGGCGCGCATATCGCTTATGAGTTCATTGCCCTCACGGCTTCGCTCGCCAACGCCGGCAAAAACGGAAAAGCCGCCGTGGCTCGTGGCGATGTTATGAATCATCTCCATAATAAGTACGGTCTTGCCTACACCGGCTCCGCCGAACAGTCCGATTTTTCCGCCCTTTGGATACGGCACAAGAAGGTCAATGACCTTAATTCCGGTACATAGCACCTCAGTTGCCGGCTTCTGGACAGAAAACGGCGGCGGGTCTCTGTGAATGAGGCGCTTCTCACTTGTCTTAATATCTCCAAGTCCGTCAATCGGCCTGCCGATTGCATCCACCGCACGTCCCAGCATTTCATCGCCCACCGGCACCTCTATGCCCGGCCCGATATATTCAACACCGGTACCGACTGCAAGTCCGTCAGTGGCCTCAAGCGCAACGCATCTTACGTGCCCCGGAGAGAGCTGAAGCGCCACCTCCATGTGCACATCTCCCGCCTTTAGCAGGGCCTTTATTCCCGGTTCAAAACCGCTTTCAAAGCGCACGTCCAGAACCGGTCCGGATATACGCACTACTCTGCCGCTTGTCATAGGGAGTCCTCCCTTCTGTTACGTTCCTGCTCCCTGCCGTAGGCAGATGCGCTCTCGGCACCGGAGCTTATCTCTATAATCTCATTCGTTATCGAAAGCTGCCGCTGAGACTGATATTCCCTCGTCAGCTTCTCAGACATCTCGTCTGCGTTTTCCGTGGCGCTCTGCATGGCATTCATTCTCGCGCTGTGCTCACTGGCAGAGGACTGCACAAGGGCCGCAAACACAAGCCCCACCGCGCACTGCGGCACAAGGCAGTCAAACACTTCTCGGGGCGACGGCGCATAAAGCATGTCAGAGGTCGGCGTAAAGCTGCTCTCAACGTCCTCAAACCCGTCCAGGGTGAGCGGCAGAAGCCGCATACAGTATGGGTGAGATGATACTGAACTGTCAAAATGGGTAAATACAATGTACACCTCGTCCATCAGTCCGTTTTCATACAAACTGAGCAGATTTCCCACTATGTCCCTGGCCGCATACAGCGTAGGCTCATGGGCGGCACCCAGTGTCTCCGCATCAGGATATATGCCCCGCCGCACGAAAAACTCCGTTGCCATGCGTCCCACGGTCTCAATATAGTGTACCGGGTGCTCCTCAATGAGTTTCAGGGCGTATTTCAGCACATCGGTGTTGTAAGTGCCGCAAAGCCCCTTGTCCCCGGCTATCACCAGAAACGCCGCGCGGTTTCCTGCGCGCTTTTCAATGTATGGGTGCGTTATCCCCTGGGATTTTCTTATTATATCCTTTACCGTGGCGCGTATCCTGAGAAAATACTCCTTGGCATAATTGGCGCGCTCTGCCTCCCGCCTCATTCGGGTTGAGGACAGGAGATACATGGCATTTGTTATCTGTCTTGTCTGTGCGACAGCGGCAAGACGCCGCTTTATATCATGAATTTCAGACACGGCATCTGCCCCCTTTCCAAATTACAGGCTGGCCGCAAACTTATCCGCCGCGCGGTTCATAATCCTCAGCAGATAACTCTTGGAGTCGTCATCAAAATCGTATCTCCGCTCTATATTTGCAAGCTGGTCAGGCGCCGTACTCTGAATCTCTGCGAGAAGGCAGGCAGAAAGCTCTCCCACCTTGTCTGTCGGCACCTTTCCATATATTCCGTTATCTGCCGCAAGCAGGAGGCAGACCTCCTGAGCCAGCGAGTACGGCGCATGCTTAGGCTGCTTTAAAAGCTCGTTCTTTCTTATGCCGTTTTCAAGCATATTCTTTGTGGCAGAATCCACATCTGCGCCAAACTGCATAAACACCGACATCTCCCTGTACTGTGCAAGGTCAAGGCGCAGTGTACCTGTAACCTTCCTCATGGCGGCCCGTTGGGCGCTGCGTCCCACGCGGGATACCGACAGTCCCACATTTACCGCAGGACGCATTCCGGAGTGAAACAGCTCGCTCTCCAGGAAAATCTGCCCGTCGGTGATTGATATTACGTTTGTGGGAATATATGCGGAGATATCTCCCGCCATAGTCTCAATTATTGGCAGCGCAGTCAGTGACCCGCCGCCCTCCTCGTCAGACAGCTGGGCGCTGCGCTCCAAAAGACGGCTGTGAAGATAAAAGACGTCTCCGGGGTATGCCTCTCGCCCTGGGGGGCGGTGAAGGAGCAGAGATATCGCCCTGTATGCCACCGCGTGCTTCGACAGGTCGTCATACACCACAAGCACGTCTCTGCCGCTGTACATAAATCCCTCAGCAATGGCACAGGCCGCATATGGCGCAATGTACTGCATTGCGGGCAGGTCGCTTGCCGGGGAGGACACAACGACGGTGTAGTCCATTGCACTATTCTTTTTCAGCGTATCCACTACCTCGGCCACGGTGGACGCTTTCTGGCCAATGGCACAGTACACACAGATAACGTCCTGGCCTTTCTGATTTAAAATTGTATCAATGGCTATTGTCGTCTTGCCTGTCTGCCTGTCACCGATAATGAGCTCTCTCTGTCCCCTTCCGATTGGAATCATGGAGTCAATAGAGATAAGCCCTGTCTGTATTGGCCTGGAAACGGCTTTCCTCTGCATTATCTTGGGGGCCGGACTTTCAATCGGCCTGTGGGCAGAACACACAGGGGCATCTTCACCGTCCAGAGGCTCACCGGTCGGCGTTAACACACGCCCTAAAAGGCTGTCTCCCACCGGCACCTCGATTACATGGCCGGAGCCTGTCACCTGCTCATCAACCTCCGGGTCACCGGAAAGCACAGCCGCGCCCACGTGGTCTCCGTCAATCTCCAGCGCCATGGCCGTGGCTCCGCCGGACAGGTGCAGGAGCTCGCCATACCTTCTGCCGGAAAGGCCGTCCACCTGAATAATGCCGTCTCCTGCGCTTGTAACCGTACCGTATACATAGACCTCTCCGCTGAACTTCAGCTTTGAAAGGCGTTTCGGAAGCAGCACAAGTGGCCGTATAGACTCATCTACGCCGCCGTCCGCGGGGTTTTCCCCGCCAAACTGCATTTTTGAAAGACGCCCGGAGAGAATGTTGGAGTCCGTCTCCAAATCGCCGCTGTCGGCAGCCTTTCTGTCCGGGATATCTCCGGTCTTGTCGTGGAGGGCCGCCCGCACATTATCAAGACGGTGCTTAAAGCTCATATCATACGAAACGCCGTCAATGTGAGCAATAAACCCGCCGATGAGGCTCTTGTCCTCAATATATTCCAGCTCAACAGGAACACCGAGCTGCTTTTCAAATTTCTCTTTGATTTCGGCAAGTCCTGCCGCATCAAAACCAGTATACCAGAGCGTACCTTTCACTTATCAGACCACCCTGTCAAAGTATTTGTCAATAATCTCCTGGTTGTCACCTTTTTTGACCTCGCGCTCAAGCACACGCGACGCGATTTCCACAGCCAGGTCGGCAATCTCTTCCCTTGCCTCCTCACGCATTTTGTCTGCGGTGTGCTGCGCCTGAACCTGCGCGGTACTGCGTATCTCGTCGGCTTGCTCTTCAGCTGCCGCGGTAATCTCGGCGGCGTGGCTCTCGGCGGCGTCCAGAATGCGACGGCGTTCCTTATCAGCCGCATCAACGGCCTCTGCAAGCTCCGCATCTCTCTGCGCCTTGGCGGCCTGGGCCTCTTTGAGTTTTTCCTGGGCCCCCTTGATATCTGCGTCAACCCGCTCCTGCCGGGCTGCCATAAATTTCTTTACGGGATTGTATACAAGCGCGCGCAGGATAACAAACAATATGATTATATTGACGATATTTAATATTAGGCTTGAAATAACCGATTGCATTTCAGGCATTTTCATGCCTCCTTTGCGTTATTTATTTTACGAAGAGAATGATAAGCGCCGTAACAAATCCGTATATGGCGCATGACTCCGTCAGAGCCATACCCAGCAGCATAAGTCCGCTGATTTTACCGTTTGCCTCCGGCTGGCGGGCGACCGCGTCAACTGCCTTACCTGTTGCAAGACCCATTCCAAGTCCGGCGAGGGCCGCGGGGAGCAGCGCTAAAGCTGCACTGAGTGTAGAAATATCCATTTTAAATCCTCCTTAACTCTATTCGCTGACTTCAACGGCTTCGCCGATGAAAGAAAGTGTGAGTGTTACAAAAATAAAGGCCTGAATCAGCGGGTGGAACACATTAAAATACAGTCCGAGTACAGCCGCAGGCCCAGCAGAGAAGTTGCCAAGGGCATAATACAGAAGCTCCATTATTATAAATCCGGCCAACATGTTGCCGAAAAGACGGCAGGCCATGGATACCGGCAGCGCCAGGTCAGATATGAATTTTATCGGAGCTATGACCGGCGTTGGCTTTACATAATCCTTGAGACGGCCAACAAAGTGCTTTTTTCTGAAGCCGTAAAAATTAATGAGGAAAAACGTCACAAGTGCAAGTGAAAATGTTGTCAGGATATCAGATGACGGTGACCTGACCCCAAAGAGCTCAAGAGCAGCGCAACCCACAAGATATGCTGCAAGAGCCATTATATATGCTGAAAGTCCGCTGCCCAAATCTCCCGTCCGGGAGGTGATAAAATCTTCCAGCTTTTCCACCATCGCCTCCACAAGGTTTTGAATTCCACTCGGCACCTCTTTAAACCTTGGAACGCAAAATATCCTGAACAATATGGCAAGTACTATCAGTACACCCGATATGCCGAGCCCCCACAGACTGCACGAGCTCACAGCGATGGGCCCCACATGGACCGTCTCCGCAAAAATCTCAACGGTAAATGCTTCCTTCTCCCCAGAACCGAACAAAAGACGCATAATAAGACCGAATGCCGCCCAACAGGCAATGGCGATTACAGCTGTAATAAGCCGTTTTTTGCGTTTTTTCTTTTTTTCTGCTTTTTCAGGTGTTGCCTTTTCTTCAGCCATTCGTGCTGCCCCCTTTCATAAATCCGCGGATACCAGACGCAAGTCCGCCGACAACAAGCGGAGCGGCAATGCATACCCCGGACAGCCACAACAGCTCCGGCTCCACGATAAGCGCAGGCAAAAGCCCCGCGGCCAGCATCAGCAGTTTTATAGGAATCAATATGGCCCCTTTCATGGCATCACCCTTCATAAGGGCCTGTACAAACCGGCGCAGTAAAATAAGCTCCACAATTCCGGCAGCAAGTCCCGCGGCCACGATTCCCGCATATACCACAAAGCGTCACCTCGATTCTCTGTAAAATAGCTTAAATATGATAGTCTTTATTATACGCCCATGTAAAATGATTGCAAGCATCGTTTTGTGAATTATGCGAGGTTACTTTGTAATTCTTTTGTGCAAATAAACAATATAGTTTTTAATGTTTACTATCTGAATGGCGCCTATTTTTATGCACTTCCAATATATTCGGAACACTGCGCGGGACCTTGCGTATTACCCATTTGTATATCCGCTTACAATACCTGCATAACCTGTATTTCTTTTCAAACAAATATAAGAAAATTCTCTTTAAAAACTTCTAAAAACTCAGCGGTACAACTGCAAAACCTCTGCACAGAATGCAAAAGCCCGGCACATATTCATTGCGCCGGGCTTTAGTATATTTTATAAAGACTTTATGCGGATATGCCACGTACATCTGCCAATAAAGCCGTAATTTTGCCTTTGTGAATTTTTATATCAGATCAGCTGTTGTGTACAGAAAACTCTACCACTATTCCGTCCGGGTCCAAAACAGTAAAATACTTGGGTTTAGGAGCCACATCTGTTATTTCAGACGGGGAATACCCCAGCTCCTCCGCCCTCGCACGCAATACTTCAAGGCCCTCAACGGCGGCGTAGCTCATAACCATTCCCTTTGTCTCCACCTTCTCACCGCGGGATAACTCAATAAGCTCCAGCATCGTCTCTCCCTCACCGTTTGAGAGAAAGGCAATTCTGCCGGCTTCCAGCTTCATCTCGTTTACCACTTTCAACCCAACCAGCTTCTCATAAAAATCCAGCGACTTCTCAATGTCCCGCACCATGATTGTAATATAGTTCAGTTTCATATTAAACAGCTCCTTTTCTTAATTTCCTCACCGCAAAAAGCAGGGTGTATTTCAATGGTAACACACCCTGCCCTATAAATCCATATTTTACTTAATGAATGTGATATCTATATCTCCCATGTCTGTTTTTACGGTTAATTCCTTCTCCCCGCCCGGCAGCGACTCCGGCAGGCTGTTTTCACCAAGGTCAGTATACGAGCTCACAGTAAAGTCTCTAAGTTCACCGTTAATACTGCCGCTTATCTCGCCAAGGCTGGTCTCAAGCTCCGTGACAGAGCCAGGCTCAAAGCCGTTTATACTTATGTCGCCGTTGTCTGTGCCTATATTAGTTTCCCCAGATACCTGCACACCGTTCAGAGTAATCTCTCCATTATCACTTTTGGCTGTCAAGTGCTCTGCGCTTACATTTCCGATGTCGATATTGCCGTTGGCAGTCCCCATGGCAAGCTCTCCGTCCAATACTACATTTTCAGCCTGAATGCCGCCATTTGCCGTGTTGGCTCTCAAAGCTCCGGCCACCGTTAAATCTCTGAAGCTTACCTCTCCATTGTCAGCAGTAACTTCAATACCGGACGACGATATTTCCCTTACGTCCACTTTTCCTGTATTAGTATAAGCATATATGCTGCCGGTATATCCCTCCGGAATCATCACCGTTACATCGTGGCTTTCAAATCGGAAGTTAAAAATCCGCTCGTACCATTCATAATGCACCGTTTTCTCTATTGTGAGCGTATTTCCGTCCGTCACGCTGTATGTCTCATTTTCGCTTTCCCAGCAAACGAGGTGTATCATGCCGTCCTCCGAGGGGAGAATGTCTATATCGCTTACGTCATCTTTTATTACTATGTCCTGATTTGTACTCTCAAAGCTCTCCCGGCGCTCTGTATATTCCGAGTCAGTGGAAAGCTTTTTCATATCCCACCCGGCGGCTCCAAATGCAGCTGTAAATACAATCAGCCCCACAGCTATTATTACAGAGCCTATAATCGTGAGTTTTTTCATCTTGCCCCCTCCTTTCCTTTGCCTGAAATTACTGATTTTTTGACCTTTCTCATAAGCATCACCGTAAGTCCCGCAATCTTTTTGCAGAGTCTGGCAAGAGGAAACAGCAGTACAAGGAACAGCCCTCCGCAGACAAGTCCTGCACCTAAAATTGCCGCCCCCTGTATGGCCTGGGCGTTCACAATATATATTACGCCAACTCCCAGACCGCCAATACACGAGGCCGCCAATGCCGCAGCCGCCGCCCATATGGATACGATTACCGCCCACACGCACACATATACAGCCAGGATTACAATGACAAACGCCAGAAGCAGCGGCAGCCATACCGGTGAACCGCATATGGCAAGGGCAATCCAAACTCCGGAGCTTTTCCTGCTCTTTTTTATCCGTCCGTTTACTATTGATACAAGGGACATCTCACTGACAACCTGATTTACAATGTCGTCAATACTGCCGAGACTTTCTACCGCTTCTGCCTCAGTCATGCCGTCCTCAACTCTGTCGTCTATGCTCTCCTCATAGTAAGACAGTATGTTCGCGGCCTCTGTCTCTCCGAGGCCCCCAATCCTCCGGGAGAGCTCATTTAAAAATTCCCTTTTATTCATTTTCCGAACCTCCCATTATAAAGTCAACCACTCTCATAACCTCTTTCCACTCTTCTTTAAATTCACCAATCCGCCTGTGGCCGTCATCGGTTATACGGTAATACTTCCTGAGCCTTCCATTGTGCTCAACGCTGCGGGCTTCCACAAACTTTCCCGCCTCAAGCCGCCGCAAAATCGGGTACAGCGTGGACTCCGATATTTCAATATAAGGAGATATATCCCTTATTATCTTATACCCATAGGAGTCTCCGGAGGCCAGCGCCGTTAAAACACAGGCCTCAAGCAGGCCGCGTTTTATCTGTATATCCACTTCAATACCTCCTAACGCATTATACTATATATCACATAGTATTGTGTGTCAAGGGGTATTGGCAAAAAAATTACAGCGGAACTGGAAAGCTCCTGTTCCGCTGTGAAACACATTTATAATTATTCTCCCGCAGGTTCCTCTTTATCTTTTGCCGGTTTGTTGAAAAATATCGCGCATACAAATCCCACGACCGCACAGGCCAGGGAGATGAGCGCACCGCTCACGGATATGTACTGCACCGGAATTATTACCGCAGTGGACGCAATTACAATACCTATTACGCAGAAAGAGGCCTGTGAAAAAAAGCGCTCAAAAAGCCGGTTTATTATCTTTGCCATCAGGAGGATTGTACCCGCAAGTCCTATACACCATGGAATTATTACCCCCATGTCCAGCGAGGCAATGCCCGCGGTCATAGGCATATAAAGCCCCAGAGACATCAGTATGGACGACGATGTCATTCCGGGCACCACTATGCTGAGACCCCAGAAAATCCCGCAGACAAGATACCACCAAGCATTCGGTTCAATACAACTTCCGGCATTTCCAATGCGGACGGCGATAAGAATTGAAAACAGCACTGCAAACCCTATAATAAGCGAGGGAATATCTCCACGGCTCTTGCCGTGCTTTACTGCGTCTCCAAACATTGACGGCAGCGTGCCGGCGATAAGCCCGATAAAAAGACAGGTTGCGTATAACTCGTACTTTACAAATATTACATCTAACACCTTTGCAAACAGGAAAAATCCCAGTATCCCGCTCAGCATAACGGGAATAAACATCTTGTAATAGCGCCTGAGCGTTTTAAACGGGTGGGCAAACAGAGCCATCATGGGCCTGTAAATTCCAAATATTACGCACAGCACCCCGCCGCTTACACCGGGAAGTATTCCTCCCCCGCCGATTAGTATACCGCAGAGTATATAACGCAGCACTGTGCGCACCGTGTATTTTCCTTCTGTGATGTTAACCATGGATACCCCACTAAATACTTACAATTAAATAAATGTATTTTAATATTACATTATATTTGTAGTAATTAAAAGGCCCTTCCCTATAATTTTAATCAATCTTAATACTCAGCATCACAAGTTTTTTGTCACAGGGCAGGTAATACTTAAATTTATCTGATTTTATTTTCTTCATGTGCCCGTCCAAATACTGCCATATATTTTCCGAGGGCTCGTCCCTGTCGTAGTGCCGCATAAAGTCCCAGGCCTCCTCCCGGCTCTCAAACACCTGACCAAAGGGCGCTGTAAAAAAGTCCGCCACAAAGTCCACTTCTCTGTCCGACAGGAATTTAATATCGTCCATAAAATATGTCTCCTTGCCGGTCCTGCCCGACATGGAAAAGCTGCGCCGGCTCGTGGCGTTTTCAATGAAAAACAGGTTCTTTCCCCACTTCTCCGCTTTCTCATAAAAATGTCGTATCCCGCCGGCAAGGCAGAACACCATGGCGTCGTACTTTTTCTCCGGCTCCTCCATAAACTCGAAGTCACCGCAGACAGGGTGTATATTGCTTATGCCCCGCTCACCTATGACGCTTTTTAAGTATTCAATGGGTTTTCTGTTCAAATCCACCGCCGTAATTTCCCCGCAGTCTCCGGCGAGACAGAGCGACAGCGCGCCCGTACCGCAGCCCACATCGCATACCGTCGGCTTTTCCGGCAGCTTTTCCATCATCTTCTCCGCAACTACACGGTGGAAAGAGCCGTATTCGACGGCATTGACATACCACTTAAGGCTCTTGTCGTCCCAGGCGTACAGTCTCTCTCTTCCGCTGCTCATTTATCCTTCGCCTTTGTCTCCATTATGATTTCGGCCATAATGGAAACGGCAATCTCCGCCGGTGTCTCCGCCCCGATAGTAAGTCCTATGGGGCACTTTACCTTTCTAAGCTCTTCCATAGGTATGCCGTTTTCCTCATTCAGGCGCCTGTACAGGTTGTCCCGCTTTGTCTTGCTGCCTATCATTCCCAGATAAAACCGCGGCTTTCCCATGGCCCATTTAAGCACCGTCTTGTCATGGGCGTGGCCACGGGTTATTATGAGGATATAGCTTCTCCCGTCAGTCTCAAAGTCCGGCATAGTGTCAAAGCTGTCTATGGCAAAAGTCTCACAGCCGGGAAAGCGCTCCGGATTTGCATACTCTGCCCTGTCGTCCACAACCGTGACCTTAAAGCCGAGGTTGACGGCGAGCTTTGCCACCTCGTAAGACACATGTCCGCCGCCGAATATGTACATTTTACCTGTGGGGTTAATCTCGTGAATCACATACTCCACATTCTCCGCCGAGTCGCCGTGCACCGCAACTCTCACCGGGTTCAAAAGCATCTGTCTGTCCAGCCCCGGACACCCTTCAAAGTCTCCGGTCAGCACTCCCCCGGAGTTTACACAACAGCTGAATTTTCCGCCGGAGGGCGTATTCTCATATATGTAGAAAATCCAAGCCCTTTTGCCAAGGCTCTCAGCTTCCGCGGCGGCACGGAACACCTTTTTCATGTTTTCATCGCCACCGGATATGCCGGCAACCAAAACGCGGCATGCCCCGCCGCATATCATGTCCGAGGGGATATTTGAATTCGCGTACATGTCAATCTCGCACACCCTGGCCGTATGGCACGGCATTACCTCTTTTCTGGCTGTCTCAATTATCTCGGCCTCCATAAGTCCGCCGCCTATTGTGGCAAAAATGGAGTCCTCCCGTATTATCATCATGGACCCCTCTCCGCGGGGTGTTGAGCCGTCGCCGGAGAGTATAACCGCAAATCCAAAGCTCTCTCCTCTGTTTAAAAGCTCCAAGCCATATTCAAACACTGTCATGATACCGCACCTCATAAAAGTAATTTTTTTATGTATTATAACAGTTTATATCCCGTCAAACAACTATAATGTGTAATTTGTCGTTTGAACATACACAAAAACGAAAATTTTTACCGAAGTCGTCCCTTTTAATATCATGCTCTGCATGGTAAAATGAGACATGTATAATCATTATGGATTACTGCATTACGGCAAAACCCGTAAAACTACCTGATTTGATTACCAAAGGAGACTGTTATGCAGCGCCACCCAAACGGAGAAACAATGACCCTTGACCTTTTAAAGCGCGCAGGTTTTTCACCCGGAGCACGCATCCTCGACCTTGGCGCCGGAGACGGTGACACTGTACGGCTTATGCGGGGTATCGGGCTTTTGGCAGAGGGAGTTGACCTGGCCCCCGGTACCGACGTCGCCAAAGGAGATATCCTGAACCTTCCCTATGAGGACGGAACCTTTGACGGAGCAATAGCCGAGTGCGTTTTCTCTGTCTGCGGCGATACGCTGTCCGCTTTTCGTGAGGCGTACCGGGTTTTAAAATCCGGGGGCAATCTCATTTTATCTGACGTTTACCTGCCAAAGGGCGGCAACGCGGCCATGTCACTGCCATATCCCGCGGACAGGCCCGGCTGGGAAAAGACGGGAGAGGGCTTCTGCCTTACAGAATTTACCGACTTTACCAGTGTCTGGACTGACTACATCTTAGACTGTGTGTGGCACGGCATTGACATAGGCGACTGCGGCTACTTCACCCGTGGTGAGAAATTCGGGTATTTCGGTTCCTTATGGATTAAAAAATAATTTATACAGGGTATTTAAGTTATGAAAATTTCCGGAATTATTACAGCGGCGGGACTGTCCTCCCGCATGGGGGATTTCAAGCCCCTTATGGAGATAAACGGCTTTCCAATGATTGAGCTCACCGTGCAGAGCCTTATAAATGCCGGAATTGAGGACATCTGCGTCGTG
Organism: Candidatus Alloscillospira gallinarum; assembly: GCA_904420055.1. Lineage (GTDB taxonomy): Bacteria > Bacillota > Clostridia > Oscillospirales > Oscillospiraceae > Alloscillospira > Alloscillospira gallinarum. The sequence continues at coordinate 13,506 of CAJFTV010000041.1, forward strand.
ACAGGCCACCGCGGAGATGAGGTGGAGGCGGCGCTCTCCCATAAAGGAGTGCGCTTTGCCAGAAATTCAAATCCGGAGGCCACGGACATGCTGACATCTGTAAAGTTAGGCCTTTGCCGCGTACTTGACAGCGACGGATTTTTCCTCCTGCCCGGCGACATGCCCCTTATCCGGCCAAAAACCATCGCCGGTGTCCTTTCCGCGGCGTTTGGCGGAGCCGGTCCTATGATAATCCCCACACTGTGCGGCAAAAACGCCCACCCACCCCTGATTTTAAAGGATTGCTATGATAAAATCCTCGGTTTTGACGGCGAAGGTGGAATTCCTGCCGCACTTGAGGGAGTGAACAAAGTACATATTGAGACGGACGACCAGCTCTCCCGGCTTGACGCGGACTACCGGGAGGACATTGCAAAGCTGCGGGAATGTGCAAAAAAGGTGACGGGCATCTCCCCGGCAGAATGTGAAAAGCTGTATGACGAGGCCAGCCTGCTCCCCAATATCCGGGAACACTGCCGCGCCGTGGGAGAGCTGTCTGAGCATATGGCCCGGTCCCTTACCGGCTGCGGCTATGCCCTGGATATTCCTCTGTGCCGCGCCGCCGGCATGCTCCACGACATTTTGAGGACAGAGAAAATGCACAGCCGTGCCGGAGCGGATTTTCTCCTCGCCCGCGGATACGACGCCATAAGCAAAATTGTCCGCCGCCACATGACATTTGATGGTCTTCCCCTCGACTTTGACGAGTTCACCGTGGTGTGCCTTGCCGACAAGCTTGTCTCCGGAACAAAGCGCGTGTCCGTATTTGAGCGGTACGCGCCGGCAGAAGAAAAGTATGCCCCCGGCACCGAAATCGGCGACAGAGTACGCCGTGACTGCGGCCACGGCTTTTCACTGTATGCAAAGTATGTAGAGCTCACCGGCGAGTGCCTGTGCTGAATTCTTTGAGTTCTGTATTTGTTCAGCTATTCATGTGCCGCCGTATATGTGCAGGCGGCGCACACAAAATCTCACACGCCGCAGGCGGAGATTTTACCCGGATTGTGCGGCAGATTGGAGTATTGCTCATATGAAAAACATTATCGGCAAAACCGAAAGTGTCTGCCCCGTATGTCTTGGCATCACAGAGGCTTACAGGGTTCTGAAAAAAGACGGAGTTTACCTTGAAAAGTATTGTCCGGCCCACGGGTATTTTTCCACTCTCATCTGGGAGGGGGATTTAAAAAGCTATCTCGCATGGGACCGCGGCAACAGGAAAAAAGATAAAATAACAGGTGCAAAGCCCTCAACCGGCACATGCCCATACGACTGCGGCCTTTGCACCGACCACATAAGAAGCGGGTGCTGCGTCCTTTTGGAGCTTACCGGGCGCTGCAACTTAAAATGCCCCGTGTGCTTTGCCTCCTCCGGCGAGAACGTGCGGCCAGACCCCACCATAGATGAAATCGGAGGGCTAATGGACATGCTCATGGAAAAGGGCGGCCCGTATAACCTCCAGCTCTCCGGCGGTGAACCCACAATGCGCGATGACCTGCCCCAGATAATAAAGCTGGGTCTTGAAAAGGGATTTACATTCTTCCAGCTCAATACAAACGGACTGCGCCTTGCGCGGGAGCCGGAATACGCCAAATCCCTGAAAGCCGCCGGGCTCTCCTGCGTATTCTTGCAGTTTGACAGTCTGAGGGACAGCGTGTATAAAACTCTCAGGGGAAAGCCCATTCTGCGGGAGAAACTCACTGCTATTAAAAACTGTGAAAAGGCGGGGCTCGGCGTCGTGCTGGTGCCTGTAATCGCCCCGGGAATTAACGACAGCGAAATTGGCGCCATACTGTCCTTCGCTGAAAAACATATGCCGGCTGTCCGTGGAGTACACTTCCAGCCCATAAGCTATTTCGGCCGGTGCATTGAAGAGACGGGCAGGCGCATTACCATTCCCTTTATGATACGGGAGATTGAGCGGCAGACTCACGGGCGCATGAAGGCCTCCGACTTTGGCGGCGGCGGGGCGGAAAATCCGTACTGTTCCTTCCACGCTTCATATTTAAAACAGCCTGACGGCAGGTTAAAGCCGCTTCCCCAAAAGGGCGGCTGCTGCTGCGGTGGCGGCGCAACCTCAAAGCAGTCACGGGAAAATGTGGCGCGCCAGTGGAAGGGCTCCGACGGAAAAAGCGCCCCCGAGGGCACAATGGACGCCTTTATAAACGAAACTCTGGACAATACCCTTGCAATATCGGGAATGCTGTTCCAGGACGCATATAATTTAGACCTCGACCGTCTAAAACGGTGCTATATCTGCGAGACGGACAAAGATTTCGGCATGGTGCCGTTTTGCGCATACAATCTCACCTCCACCACGGGGAAATCAATTTACAGAAGATGAAAAAGGCCGCCATAGACAAATTAATAATGAACGACACGGGAAGCCCTTCCCTGTCACGCCGTGATATTGAGACGCTTCAGCTGCGGCTTTTAAACATGCAGATAGAAAGGGCCCATGCACGGGGAGGATTTTACAGAGGGCTTTCGCCACTTGCCTCTCTGGAAGAGCTTAAGCTTCTGCCCTTTACCACCGCGAAAGACCTGACCGATAACTACTCTTCTCTCCTTCTGGTCCCGCCGGAGGATATCGCCAGAGTAAGGACCGAGTTCACCTCCGGCACCACAGGCACTCCGAAGAAAGTAGCCTACAGTATGTACGACTGCGACAGAACGGCAGAGTTTTTTGCCTGCGGCATGAGTGAATTTATATTCTCGGGGGATACTACACTTATATGTATGCCCACAAGCGACGCGCTCAGCCTCGGCGGACTAATTTCCATGGCGGTGGAAAACCTGGGGGCCGTGCCAGTTAAGGCCGGCGTAGGCCGCACATTCTGTGAGCTTACACAGATTATCCGGGATACACGGCCGAATACCTATGTGGGAATGCCGACGCCGCTTCTCTCACTTTTTCGCCTCATGGGAAAAGAGTGCACTATTGAGCGCGCTCTTACAAGCGGGGACACAACCTCGCAGTTTTTGCAGCGGGAGTGCGAAAAATATCTCAGAGAACCCCTTTTCCCCCATTACGGCCTTCGGGAGAGCGGCCTCGGCATGGCCTATACCTGCGCCGCACACGAGGGTATGCATATCCGTGAAAACGATATCATAACTGAAATTGTCTCCCCCGCCGGAGTTCCCCTTCCGGACGGCGAATGGGGAGAGATTGTAATAACCACGGCGGGACTTGAGGCAATGCCGCTTATACGCTATAAAACCGGCGACATCGGACGTATACTTCCCTCTCCATGCCCCTGCGGCAGCGTGACGCGCCGCCTTGAAGTACGGGGACGGATTACGCCGGGCAGTGCCGTCTGGGACTATGACGAGGCGGTCTTCTCTCTTCCCGGCACAATAGACTTTAAACTGTCAGGCAATGATGTTATAATACTCACATCGTCATGCTCCTTTATCCCGGATATACAGCAGGCGGCAGAAAAAATTTTTCCCGGCAAAAATGTAAATGTCCGCACTGTAACAGAACAGGACGGCCCGCTTTACATGGGAAAAAGAACAATAAGCTAAATTCCTTACATTTAAAATCTCCACTGGCCGCTCTGGAGATTTTAATGTATAAAGACACACAGATTGGAGATTTGCCACATGTCATATCTTGAAAACCTCATTATGCTCATGGACAACGTGGGCGACAAGGAAATTATAGTTGTGTGCGATTTCGACGGCACAATTACAACAAAAGACAGCGACGTCACCATGAACTCCATGGCAAAAATTGCGGGATACGATTCCGAATTTTCAAAGGCCAGAACCGAGCTCTACAACAAGTACCGCCAGTATCTCACACCTTCCGATAATGAGGAGGAGCGGTACAAAATGCTTGAGAAATGGTGGCAGCAGCAGATGGAGCTTTTTAAAAAGCAGAATTTCCCTCCGGAGAGCTATACTGATGCAATTAAAAAGCTGAAAATCACTCTGCGTGACGGCATGCCGGAGCTTTTATCTTACTGCGAGAAAAATGATATACCCGTATTTATCGTGTCCGCCGGGCTTGGGAACCTGATAATCCCAATTCTCGCCTTCTCCGGCAACCTTTCCATGAACATGCGCGTGCTCTCAAACTTTGTACGGTATGACGGGGACAAAGCCGTAAGCTATACACCGGTTGTAACGCCCATGAACAAGCGCGCTCATCTCTCCCTGGAGCTTGGCGCATTTGACAGTTTCCACGCCCTTGTCTTTGGCGATAACGACGCCGACCTTGACATCTTCCCCGACGACATGTGCACAAAAGTGCGAGTTTAACAGTAAAGGAGGATTTACCTGTGGAAAAAGAGGAAGGCCGCACCTTCGGCCGGCACATTGCGCAGTCGCCAATGGAGTATTCCCTCTGCGCCGGCTGCACCACCTGCGAAATTGTATGTACCCTGACCCACGACGGACTGGTAAGCCCAAGCTACAACAGAATTTTTGTAGACCGGGGCACACGCAGCATGATACACACAATTCTCTCATGCCAGCACTGCTCCGACCACCCCTGCTATAACGCATGTCCCAAAAAGGACGAGGCCATGCGTATCGACGAAAACGGCATTGTATACGTAGACGAGGAAAACTGTATAGGCTGCGGACTGTGCGCAAAGGCCTGCGTATTTGAGCCCTCCCGGATAAACATGGTAAAGTCCCCGGACAGGAAAAAGCGCAAGGCAAAAAAGTGCGACATGTGCAGAAACGACCCCGAGGGGCCGGCATGTGTCCGCTGGTGCCCCGTAAAATGTCTCGCTGTCACAGGCGGGACACTCCCCTGGGAGGAGGATAAGAAAGATGAGTAATACATACGGGTACGTCGGCAAAATTGCCAGAATTAACCTCACTACCGGAGAGATAACCACTATCCCCACAGAGAAATACGCCGCGGACTATATAGGCGGCAGAGAGATTTGCAACAGAATTTTCTGGGAAAACGCAAAGCCGGGCACAGGGGCGTTTGACCCTGAAAACATGCTGATATACATGACCGGTCCCACAACGGCCACTGGAATCCCCACCGGAGGCAGGTCTGTATTTACCGGCATATCTCCCGCAAGTTACCCGGAGCAGTATGTCTGGTCGGGCATAGGCGGCTGGCTGGGCGCTGAGCTCAAGTTTGCGGGATTTGACGGCTTTATTATCGAAGGCCGCGCGGAGAAACCCACCTACATATACATTGAGGACGGTGACATTCAGCTCCTCCCGGCAGACGGTCTGTGGGGTCTTCTTGTTCACCCCACACAGAAAAAGTTAGAGGAAATCCACGGCCGGAAAGTAAAGAGCATGGTAATCGGCCCGGCAGGCGAAAATCTAATGCGGAACGCCAGCATAACGACAAGCAACGACAGCGTCGCCGCAAAGGGCGGCTTTGGCGCCGTATTCGGCTCCAAGAATTTAAAGGCAGTATCGGTACTGGGCACGGGGGCAGTTTACCCGGTGGATATCAAAAAGCTCTTTGAGCTGAGACTTAAAATGGCAAATCCCGCCATGCGCCCCTCCCCTGTTAAGCTTGAGCCAACCCACGGCATGGACGGAAATGAAATCCCGGTAGAGGGCGGCTGGCTCCGCGGGCAGGTGGCGTGCAGCCACGGCTGCAACCAGCACTGCAACAGGCTGATGATGAACATGAAGTCCGCCTTTTCAGACGAAAGAATAAATCAGGTTGAAAAGTGCGTGGGCATATTCGCCTACGGCTATAAGGAGGACTGCAGCTGGTCCCCAATTCAGAATTTTGAGACTTCAAAAAACCACTTTTTGCCCTGCAAAATGCTGAGCATGGAGTCCCCGGAGCCGGATTTCTCCGACCCATACGCGCCGGAGCTGTTTAAGCAGGTGCGCGGCGACATCGTAGACTTCTGGAAGCCTGATTTTGACAAGGGCAGCGTAATGATGGACATGTGCAACGAGTACGGAATAGACAAATGGGACGTTATAGTCTGGTTTATGACGTGGCTGTCCATGTGCAAGAAAGAGGGGCTTTTGGAGGACATGGATTTCGGCATGGAGGTAGACGTTGAAAACGAGGAGTTTGTAAAATATTTCCTCGACATGATAACCTACCGCCGGGGCAAATACGGCCCAATATTTGCCGAGGGCATGGCAAGAGCTGTTCGCACGCTTGGAAAAGAGAAATACGGCGACAGCATCTATCACGGCCGCTACTCACAGATGATTGGACAGCGGCTTGACCTGCCTGTTAGCCTTGAGGCCGCCTGGGGACACAGCTTTCACTGGCAGGGACGTGGATTTGAGGGTTCAATCTACAAAGCCGGCTGGCTGGCACACACGCTGGAGCTGATGACCAGCACACGGGACATTATGACAGTGGCTCATTTCCACGACGACTATTCAAATTACCTTGAATACAAGGACGACCCTTACCACAGCAAAAAGCTTGTGGAGAGCGTCATATTCAACATTCTCAAAGCGGAGACAAAGGACACGGTCACCTGCTGTGAATGGCAGAGTCCCGACATATATTGGAAGGACATGGAGGCGGAGATGCTGAACGCCGCTGCCGGAACAGACCTCACAGGCGATGACCTTGAGCATCAGGCAATGCGCTCCTTCCTGATGTTCAGAGCCATCTTAATCCGGAATTTCGGCCGCACCAGAAAAATGGAGGTAGAGGCGGTATTCCCCGCCATAACAATCCCCGACACATTTGGAGAGGTCGCCACATGGGAGGAGTTTAACGACCTCGTGGACATATATTACGACGCCCTGGGCTGGGACAGGGAAACCGGCTGGCCAACGCGGGAGGTATATGAGAAATACGGTCTTTCCGACATCGCCGACGAGCTGGAGGCGCTGGGCAAGCTGCCAAATTGACCGGCACGGCCGCTTTGGCGCAGTAAGCGCCGTCTTTAAATGCTGTAAGCACAAAAAATAAAATATAAAGGAGAATGAAGCTATGGGAAGATTGGACGGTAAAATCGCCGTTGTAACCGGCGCAGGTTCTGGCATCGGCCGCGGGATTGCGGTAATGTTTGCAAAAGAAGGCGCCAAAGTAGTATGCGCCAGCCGCGGCATTCCCGCCGGCGAGGAGACGGTCCGGCTTATAAAGGAGGCCGGCGGCGAGGGAATTTTTGTATCAACAGACGTGTCCGACAAAGAGGCAATTAAAAACCTTCACCGGGCCGCCCTTGAGGCATACGGAAACGTGACAACCCTTGTCAACAGCGCAGGAGTTCTCGTACATAAGCCATTTTTGGAGCACACAGACGAGGATATCGAGCGCATATATGAGACAAACTTCAGGGGATACGTGTGGACGATGCAGGAGTTTATGCCCACCCTCATAAAGCACGGGCACTCCTCAATTCTGAATATCGCGTCAATTTCCGCAAAAAAGCCGGAGTCCAACGCATACATGTACGGCGCAATGAAGGCCGGCATTGACATCATGACAAGAAACCTCATAAGGGAGTTCTCCTCTCAGGGAGTGCGTCTCAACGTAATCTGCCCCGGCCCTGTAAACACCAACATGACCCCGGAAAATGTGAAAAACAGTCCGGAGATACAGGCGGAGATGTGCCGGGAAATCTGCCCTGTGGGCAGGCTTGGTGAGCCGGAGGACATCGCATACGGCGCCGTGTGGCTCTGCTCCGATGAGGCGGACTGGGTAAACGGCAGCCAGATTGTAATTGACGGCGGCGCCTGCATGATGGGCTGATAAAATTTTGACGAACGCGCTTACACCGGATACCGCAGTCCGGGCCATAAGGTCCGCACCCCGGCTTTCAAAGCCTCCCGATACGGCTGTACCAATATTTCAGGAGGAAATACAGTGAAAATAAGCAATTACACCATTCGTCCGGAAAGGCCGGAGGATTACAGAAAAACGGAAAACCTCACAAGAGAGGCGTTCTGGAACGTATACCGCCCGGGGTGTACAGAGCACTATGTGCTCCACTGCTTCAGGTCGCGTCCGGAATTTATCCCGGAACTTGACCTTGTCATGGAGGCAGACGGCGAGATTATAGGACACATCATGTATGTGCACTCCAATATCCAGTCCGACGACGGGCGGAAAATTCCCACGCTTACCTTCGGGCCAATAAGCATAAAGTCTGAGCTGCAAAAAATGGGCTGCGGCAAGGCTCTGCTTGACTGCTCTATTGAAAAGGCCGCCGGCCTCGGCGCCGGTGCCATATGCATAGAGGGAAACATAGGTTTTTACAGAAAATCCGGCTTTGTGGAGGCCGGAAGCATGGGTCTGCGCTACCGCACAGGTGAAAATGAGGAAATTGTCCCCTATTTTCTGTGCCGTGAGCTAAAACCCGGTTTTCTCACTGGCATCACCGGAAGTTACTGTCCGCCGGAGGGCTATTTCATAGACGAGGACAAGGCGGAGGATTTTGACGCGCTTTTCCCGCCGAAAGAAAAGCTCAGACTTCCCGGGCAGCTGTTTTAATACAAATCCATGGCCGGCAGGCAAAATGTCTGCCGGCTTTGCGCTAAATCCTCCGGGCAAAAAGTTCCGGAATTGAACGAGGTTTACATGAAAAAATACAAAGTACTGCTTTTTGACGCGGACGGTACGCTTTTAGACTTTAAAAAGGCCCAGTCCCAGGCCCTCTGCGCGGTATTAAAAATGCACGGCATCTCTCCCGATGACGCCATACTCCAGAAATACGCGGAGATAAACGACAGTCTCTGGAAAGCCTATGAGCGGGGTGAGATACTGCGAAGCCAGATAGGAATAACGCGCTTTAAGCGGCTGTTTAAGTGGGCTGGACTTGTCTACTCAGAAGAGCTGGGTATTGAGGAGGACTACCGTACCCGGCTTGCCTTGGGGCATGACCTTCTCAAAAACGCATTTGAGGTGTGCGCGGCCCTGCATAAAAAATATGACATGTACATAATTACAAACGGCAACACCCACACTCAAATCCCCCGCCTTGCGGAGTGCGGCCTTGCTCCGTTTTTCAAAAAGAACTTTATCTCCGAGGCCATGAACTGCCGCAAACCGGAGCGTCTGTTCTTTGACACCGTCGTGGGCGATATCGGCTGTACGAAGGCCGAGGCCCTCATAATCGGCGACTCCCTCTCTTCTGACATATTGGGGGGCATAAACGCCGGAATTGACACCTGCTGGTTTAATCCGGAGGGCAACCCTGCGCCGGAGGACTGCCGTCCCACCATGGAAATCAGAAGTCTTACGGAGCTTCTGTCTATTCTGATGTAATCTTTCGGAGGTACTTTATGAAAAAGTGGTATGACGAGGAATACGAATTTGAAATTGAGGTCACAGGCTTTCTCCGGGGTGACACCACCGCCGGCTACTGCCGCAACGGAGAGGAAATCGGCGACAAATACACCTGCACCTACGGCTGTCCGGTAAACAGCGACGGTCAGGGAATATGCTCAAAGGTTATGATGATTATGTTCCCGGTTATGGAGGCTGTGCGAAGCGGCGGCGACCTGGAAAATATAGGCGGCAGTGACAGATACATAAAGGATATCGTCTGTCCGGACGGCTGTGTTATATTCCGTCTCACTGCCAAAAAGCTTGGAAATGAGAACTTTTTTAAAGGCAATTTTCTGAAATAGCCTGTCCTGCAAAAACTTGCGTACATTTCACG
>CAJFTV010000042.1 GCA_904420055.1 Candidatus Alloscillospira gallinarum
AAACCATGCGCAGTGCTGCCCCACACTGGGAAGATACGACATGGTCAGATAGTTTGCACAGGAGTGGGTTGTCATCATGCCCATCTTTCTCAGTATCTTGAACTCCTCCTCGTGCATCGCCTTCTTGTGAAACTCCGGGTCGTCCTGACGCGCGTTGGGATTGCGCTGTGCACATACGTTACAGTGTTCCCAGCCGTGTATAGGCGGCTCCTCTCCGAAGGGGGACTTGTTTGCAAACGTGGGTATGGCAAACTTGCCTCCGTTGTTTGCAAAATCTGCGAGCTCGTCAAGAGTTATGACTATATGCTGGCTCAGGGCAAGGCCGGGGGTATGCATGTCTCCCGTGCCGTCCAAATCAACCAGGTTCTCCGCCCCGGATATCTGGCACAGCTCTACAAGGTACTGCATGCACTTCTGCTTTACTACTCCCTCTTCACCCTGGAGCATTCGTTTTTCTTCGTCTGTCAGCTTTGGCATTTGCCACATACTCAGCTCTCCTTATTTTTCAATTTCATTTCCTCTTTGTATATTTCTCATATTATTTCACATTTTTATATACTTCTTTTCTTCACGCTCCTGTCATAAAATTATTCTTATTTTCAACATATTATGTCGTTTTAAAAACAGCAGTTCTTTAAATGGACACCAAAAAATAAAGTTAATACGTGCCCCACGATTAGAAATTTATATTCTTTATACTAATTTGTCATTGTTTTCATAAAGTTTTAATATCTTCTTGTGCATATTATAAAACATATCTATGCCTTTTGTATAATTCTAATTTACTCTTGCGGATATAGCTTGGAGGTTATAGCCCATGCCGAATTCTGTATTGACTTGGCAATCCTCCGGCATTTACAATAGGACATAAGGAAAATAATATTTTGAAAGGAAGAGATACATGACCAAATTTGTCACAGAGCCAGAGCGCAGGCTCGATATATCCCAGTCAGCCGAAGTGCTGATTGTGGGCGGCGGAATAGCCGGTATCTCCGCTGCGATAGCCGCTGCCCGCGGCGGCAGAAAAGTTACGCTTATTGAGAGAGAATACTGTCTCGGCGGAATGGCCACACTGGGACTTGTTACCATTTACCTCCCCCTTGACGACGGGCTGGGCAATCAGGTAATTTTTGGTATTGGCGAGGAGCTTTTGCGTCTTTCCATAAAACACGGGGCTGAGGCAAACTATCCCCGCGTCTGGATTGAAGGCGGCACCATAGAGGAGAAGAAAAAGCACAGGTACATAACCCAGTTTAACCCCCACATTTTTGCCCTTGAAGCCGAAAAACTCCTCTGCGGTTTAGGCGTAAATATCCTGTACGGCACGCTGGCCGCTTCCGCAGTTATGGAGGGGGATAAAATCTCCGGCATAGTTATTGAAAACAAATCAGGCCGCAGTGTAATTGAGTGCAGCTGCGTTATAGACTGCTCCGGCGACTCTGATATAGCCTGGCTCTCCGGGGCCGACACGGCCCTTCACGAGGGTGGAAACGGCCTTGCAAGCTGGTATTATTACAAGAAGGACGGAGATGTAAGGCTTAAGATGTTCGGACTTGCCGACCTGCCACCGTCTGAAAACCCACAGGAGAAAAAAGATGACCCGTATGGCAACGCCACCGTTGCCTCCCTCACGAACACCCGATTTTCCGGAGTAGACGGCCCCGAGCTCTCCCGCGCCGTCATTGAGGCACACGGAAAAATGTTTGAGGACATTTTAGAGCACAAGAAAACAGACCCGGAATACGTCCCGGTTACAATATCCACAATCCCGCTCGTGCGTATGTCCAGGCGTCTATGCGGGGAGTACACACTGGACGAAAGCGAAAACCGGGTATCCTTCAGCGACAGCATAGGCCTTACCGGAGACTGGCGCCGTCCCGGACCGTGCTTTGAAATACCGTACAGGACCCTCTACACAAACAAGGTCAGAAATCTGCTCTGCGCCGGCAGAACAATTTCTGTCACCGACGCCATGTGGGACATCACCCGTGTAATTCCAGGCTGCGCCGTCACGGGGGAGGCCGCCGGAACTGCCGCCGCGCTTACGTATGACTTCCCTTCACTTGACGTTGCCTCCCTTCAGGCAAAGCTCCGTGAGGGCGGAGTAAAAATTCACATCTAAATTCATACCTATGAAATGAGGAAAAATCCATGCCAGAAATGCAGACACGGCCCCTTGAGGCGGCCAAAATTGACGACTCTTCATACAGAATTGAGGATAACGGCGTACGTTCCCTCCTTTTTATCGGGACTGACCGCGCCCTTTTAGTGGACACCGGCTTTGGGAATGCCGGCAGCCTTAGAGACGTGGTGGAAGCACTCACCGACAAGCCGGTAATGCTCGTAAACACCCATGCGGACGACGACCACACAGGCAAAAACGAGGAATTCGACTGCGCATATATGCACCCCGCGGAAATGCCGTATTATTTCGCAACCGCAAAGCCCGGGGCAAAGGCCGCCCCCCTTTGGGAGGGTGATATTATCGATCTTGGCGGCAGAAAATTTGAGGTTGTACTCATACCTGGACACACACCGGGAAGCATCGGACTTTTGGACAGGGAAAACAGAATACTTGTGGCAGGGGACAGCATCTCATACACTCCCGTATTCATGTTTACTGAAGTCCGCAGCATATACGCACACATGGCCAGCATGGAAAAACTCCTTAAAATGAAGGGCAGCTTTGACGTAATCTACTCCGCCCACGGTGATATGGAGGTATCTCCCGCGCAGATTTCAAAACTTCTTGAGGCGGGGAAAAAGCTTGTAGCCGGGGAAATAACGCCCATGGAGCCGCCATTTCCAATTCCGGCAAAAATGTACGTACACAACGGAGCTGCATTCTTTTATTAAATCCGTATGAGGCCGACAGAGCTAAATACCGACAGCAAAGCGGCAGGCAATTTATATAAATTGCCTGCCGCTTAATATATTCAAATATCATTCTTCATGCTCTAAGAGGAAATTCACATTTGCCCTCTCAATGTCCGACAGTACGGAGTAATCAAAGTCCTCCGGCGATATTGTTCCGTCGTACCAGCTTTTAGACTCAAAGTACTCCCTTATCTCATCTGTGTCAAACATTCTGCCGTGACGGGCATAAATCTCATTTCGGGCCAGCTCAAGCTCCTCATTTGAAAGCCCGGCTATATCCTCCTCCGTGAGATATCGGGTATTGCTCTCCGGCAGTATGTAGTCCCCGGCCGGCGTCGTCTGTGAAGTCTCACTCTCCTCCATGTACTCGGCCATGACGTCGTCATAATCACTGCCAAAGACCTCCCTCAAGGTGTCGTCGGTTTTCTCAAGGCAATCGGCATAATAGTCCTCTTCAAAATAGCTGTAGAATATTCTCTCGACCTCATCGTATTCCTTTGTAAAGTCGAGGTACTCCTCCTCTGTTACCGTCACACCGTCGACAGTGTACTCGTCCTCCATGTCAAACGGCGTGCTGTAGCTGTGTATTGCGGTCCAGCTGCCGTCCTCTATGGTGCAGTAATCCCCCTCTATTGCAACATGTATCCCCTCTTTCAGGTATACCATTCCGTCTTTTTCCACCAGATTTGTGGTAGGCGACACATCGGTGCCATTATTTGCACAGCTCTCCGGCGGCAGATAGGCAAAAAGCTCACCGTCCTTTATTCCATATACCGCCTGAGTATATATAAACTCCTCGTCGCTGTATACACAGTACAGCTCGTCGGTGCCATCATCGTCAAAGTCAATAAGGCGCACAGTTATAAGCCCGCCGGAATAGGAATAATAGGCTCCCTCCGGACTTATAACACGGCCCGGTCCGTATTCGTTCAAAAGCTCGCGTATAAGCTCTCCGTAAAGGCCATATATCTCTTCCTCCGTCAGGACATCAGTCTCCGGCGCATCATTGTCAGTCACCGGCGGCCGGTCAGGAACGCTATCTTTATCGTTCATATCTCCCTGAACTGTATCAGGCGTGTCATTTATGTCTGCTTTCCCTGTAAGCTGCGGCCAAAATATAACAACGCACGCAACAGCCGCGGCCACAAGCACTGCACATACAGCTATAAGTACAGCCTGCCACCGCAAAAGTCCCTTTTTCGCCTTATGGGCCCCCTGCGGCGGCGCATTCTGCCCCACATACTGCTGCTGCACCTGAGACGTCCGAAATTGACCGTCCGACTGTGCCGGCTGAGCACCCTGCGGCTCCTGAAACTTTTGTACATCATACTGTGTCTGCTTCGTCCAAACCGTGGCCGCGCTCTGATTTGGAGGCACCTGCTGTGCCGCCTGCTGATAAGAGTTTTCCGTCGCTGCGCTCGGCTGCACCGGCGGTGTCTGTGGCCCCGGTATCTCAGTTGTCCGGGCAGGCCCGTCTGCACCTGCACTCTGTGCCGGGGGAACCGGCAGCACCGGAGTCCCGCAGTTTAAACAAAATTTGTCACCGTCTTTCAGCTTCGTTCCGCAGTTTCTGCAAAACATAACATATCCACCTCTGCACTTTAAATTTCCTCGCTCTGTCCGCCTTCCACGACATGGCTACCTATTCCATCTCAAGGAGCTTAAGATATGTACTTAGCCCCTTTTCCAGGATTTTTTCGTCAAAATCAAACTTATCCGAGTGAAGGGGCATTCCCTCGCCGCAGCCTAAAAACAGCAGCACTCCCGGGGCATGAACCTGATAATATGAGAAGTCCTCTGCCGTCATAGAGGGTCTGTCCAGTATTAAAACGTCACCCAGCGTCTCCGCCGTCAGCTCAAAAAGCTCCGGGTCATTCCGTACAGGAAGATAGCCCTCACTGTAGCTTATTTCAAATTCCGTACCCGTCTCCCGCTCCAGCTTTGCAGCTACGTCGTTTATTCTGCTCCTTAAAAAGGCGGAATGCTCTTCCGAAAAGCATCTGAGGCTCCCCTCAAGCTCTGCATCTGCGCTTATCGCATTTCTCGCCGTACCGCTTGTGAGCTTGCCGAACTTTAACAGCTTAAACTCTATCTTGTCCAAGTCATTTTCAAACATGTCATAGCATCTGTGCACAAACTCGGCGGCAGCGTAAAGGGCGTCCGCCCCCTCCTCCGACCGGGCAATATGGGCAGATACACCGGAAACACGCACGTTTACCTCACTGCTTTTCGCCATCATCTCATTTTTCCGCCCAGCTACAACTCCCTTTGGAACCCCGGGCATTATGTGAAATCCGAAAACCCGGGTGACATTGTGCCGCTCAAAAATTCCTGTATAGCAAATACGCTTTGCTCCGCCTGTAGTCTCCTCCGACGGCTGGAAAACTAACAGCACATTTCGCGGCAGTGTATCCCGGCGCTTATGTACTTCTCCGGCCAGCGCCAGCACCATGGCCATATGCCCGTCATGTCCGCAGGCGTGCATTACACCGGGCCGGCTCGACGCAAAGGAAAGCCCCGTATTCTCACGCACCGGCAACGCGTCCATATCGCTGCGGAAAGCTACGGTCTCGCTTTTTCCGCAGTCAAAAAACGCGCAGACTGAGCCGTTGATGGGCTTTTCAATTGTGCAGCTGTATTTTTTAAGCTCATTTTCAATATACTCCGCCGTGCCCTGAGTCTCATCGTCCAGCTCGGGGTTTGCGTGAAAATACCGCCTGTATCTTGTCAATAGGTCATTCATTGTAATATCTCCAAAAGTATTCCTCAGCTTTGAGTATAAAGACTTCACGCGGAAATATCAACATCAATCTGTTAACTTTTCCTGTTTTTGAAAAAAGTGGGAAAAGTCAGATAAATTTGCATATTTAGTCTTGATTTTTCAGAAACATTGTATATAATAGGACATAATATCCACGTTGGATATTATTAATATACAGATAGAGGCGCGGAGGCGATAAACTCTGTGTGAGCCGGCGGGCGTTTGAGCACAGAGGGCGGCAATTCCGCCGAACCGGACTTTTGGGCACAAAGGTCGCGGTGGCGCTGTGGGAAATACCCTCAGCTCTCTTTGCGGCACAACCGCTTTGGCGCTATCGACTGAATTATGATTATTATTCAAAATCAGTAAGATACCGTCTTACTGATTTTTTGTTTTAGGGAGAGAATTTACATGTCAGACAGCACACTCATAATTGACGGCGTAAGGGCAAAGGACATAGCGGCCTCAGTTGGAACACCTGTAATTGTTTACAGTCAGAGCGAGATAGAAAAAAGACTCATGGAATTTACCGAAAGCTTTAAATCCCCCCGGCTGAATACCAAGGTCGTGTACGCCAGCAAGGCGTTCAGCTGCGGCGCCATGCTGGAGCTCGTGAAAAACGCGGGCTGCGGGCTGGACGTTGTAAGCGGCGGCGAAATGTACCTTGCAAAAAAGTCCGGCTTTCCAATGGAGGACGTGCTGTTTCACGGCAATAATAAAACTCCCCGTGAGATAGAGGAGGCAATAAGCTGGGGCGCCGGCACCTTTGTAATAGACAACCGTCTGGAGCTGCGGCGCATAATCTCCTACGCCAAGGACATAAAACGAAAATGCAGGGCACTTATCCGAATTAACCCGCACATCTCCGCACACACCCACTCCTACATCATGACGGCGGACCTTGACAGCAAATTTGGTATCTCCATAGACAGCCGGGACGAAATTTTAGCCATGATGGACGAGCTCTCCGGCAGTGAATATGTGGAATTTACAGGTTTTCACGCCCACATAGGCAGCCAGATTTTTGAAAAAGATGCCTACGCCGGCGAAATTGACACAATGGCGCAGCTCATTGCATTCGCGGAAAAAAACGGCTGCTTCGTAAAATGTCTCGATATAGGCGGAGGATTTGCCGCATACTATACAAGTGAGGACTCGCCCATCCCGGTTCCTGAGGTGTGCAGAACCATCATAGACGCCTGTCACACCGCCATGGATAAATACGGCATCAGGCTTGAAACTCTCATGATTGAGCCGGGACGCAGCATAGTGGCAGAGGCGGGTACAACGCTTTACACCGTGGGAGACACTAAAAGGACTTACAGCAAAAAATACGTATTTGTGGACGGCGGTATGTGCGACAACATACGCCCCGCCCTGTACGGCGCCAAATACCGGTGCGACCTGGCAGAAAAAATGGACGCTGAGAAAACCGATACCGTCACCGTCGCCGGAAAGTGCTGCGAAAGCGGGGACATTTTAATCCACGATATCCCGCTCCCGCCGGCAGAGCCGGGTGATATTCTGGCGGTGTACACCACGGGGGCATACGGCTACAGCATGGCCAGCAATTATAACCGTATCGGCCGGCCGGCAGTAGTTTTTGCGAAAAATGGAAAAGCCCGCTGCGTAATACGCCGGGAGACCTATGAGGACCTGGACGCGCTGGAATGCAGCCGGGACATTGAGTTTTAAACACCGAAAGGAGAAAATAACAATGGACATAAGAAATCTTCAGGGCTCAATTGTCGCCCTGATTACACCATTCCACGAGGACGGCAGCATTAATTTTGACAAGCTTGGGGAGCTTGTAGAATATCACATTGCAAACAAGACCGACGCCATACTGACCCTCGGCACCACCGGGGAGTCCTCCACCTTCACCCATGAGGAGGACGACGATATATGCAGCTACATCATTAAAAAGGCCGACGGGCGTATCCCCGTCATTGCCGGCACAGGCTCAAACTGCACCGAGACAATGGTGGAGAAGAGCCGCCGTGCCGAAGCCGCCGGAGCAGACGGTCTTTTAATAATCACCCCTTATTACAACAAGGGCAACGAAGAGGGCATCTACCGCCACTTTATGGAGACGGCGGACGCCGTCAATATTCCCTGTATTCTCTACAATGTACCGGGGCGCACAGCCTGCCACATAAGCGAGAAAAACGTAATACGCCTGTCAAAGCATGAGAACATCATGGGCATTAAGGAGGCCTCCGGCGATATGAGCTACGCCATGAAGATTGCCCGCCACCTCTCTGACAGCTTCCGCATGTACTCCGGAAACGACGACATTGCAATACCAATAATGTCCATCGGCGGCAGCGGCGTAATATCCGTCTCCGCAAACATAATCCCCCGAGAGACCCACGACATGATTACTGACTACATAAACGGTGACAGGGAAAAAGCCGCAAAGACACAGCTTAAGTACCTGGAGCTTATAAACGCCCTGTTTATGGAGGTTAACCCCATACCGGTAAAGGAGGCCATGAACCTGATGGGAATGAACGTGGGCGGTTTCCGCCTGCCCCTTTACAATATGGCTCCGGAAAACCTTGAAAAGCTCCGCGACGTTATGAGGAGGGCCGGTATTCTATGATTAATGTGCTTCTTGTTGGAAACGGACGAATGGGAAAGCTGATACAGGAGGTAATTTCCGAGACAGAAGGAATATGCGTGGCAGACGTGGTGGACGACACCTGCCCGGAAAAGCTTCAGTCCGCCCCGGCGTATGACGTTGTGATGGATTTTTCCGCTCCTGCGTCACTTTCCGGCGTATGTGACTATGTAAAGCGCACCGGTGCGGCATTGGTCTCCGGCACCACGGGATACTCCGAAAGGGAGCTTGAGCTGATAAAAGAGCTTGCAGAGCATGCCGCTGTAATCCACAGCGCAAACTACTCCCTTGGTATCGCCGTGTTCCGCCGTGTCCTCAGCGAAATAACGCCTGTCTTAAAAGACAGCTTCGACATTGAGATAACAGAGACACACCACCACGGCAAGGCCGACGCCCCAAGCGGCACGGCAAAGCTGCTGCTTGCCGCCGTTGACCCCGGCGGCGAGTACGACGCGGTATACGGGCGGCAGGGAAACTGCGGCGCGAGGCCAAAAAAGGAAATCGGTATCCACGCTCTCCGCGGCGGCACCGTCGCCGGAACGCACACAGTCTCATTTTTTGGTGACGACGAGATATTTGAAATTACCCACACAGCCACAAGCAGGAGGATATTTGTAAACGGGGCCGTAAAAACGGCGCTGGCAATCGCCGGCAAGCCGCCCAAAATGTACTCCCTTGAGGAACTCATATTTAACAAGTAAAGTCGGAGGTTACCACATGACAGCACAGGAAATCATAAATTACATCGCCACGTCGGAGAAAAAAACCCCTGTCAAAATAACAGTTAAAGAAAAAGCTCCCATTGACTTTGGTAGCGCAAAGGTGTTTGGCGCAGGAGATAAAATAGTATACGGCGACTGGCGTGAGCTCCGGGAGATTATTACGGACAACGCCGACAAGATTGAGGACATTGTAATAGAAAACAGTTGCCGCAACTCTGCAATTCCCCTTCTGGATTTAAAGGACATTAACGCCCGCATCGAGCCGGGCGCGGTTATAAGAGACAACGTGGAGATTGGCAGCGGTGCGGTTATCATGATGGGCGCAATTATAAATATCGGCGCGGTCATCGGTGACGGCACCATGATTGACATGGGCGCGGTTTTAGGCGGCCGGGCAACTGTGGGCAAAAACTGCCACATAGGCGCCGGGGCTGTTCTCGCCGGGGTAATTGAGCCCGCCAGCGCCACGCCGGTTATTGTGGAGGACAACGTGTTAATCGGCGCTAACGCCGTTGTAATTGAGGGCGTTCATATTGGCGCCAACGCCGTTGTTGCGGCGGGCTGCGTGGTAATTGAGGACGTGCCGGAGGGGGCGGTTGTCGCCGGTGTCCCGGGACGCATCATAAAGACACGCGATGAGGTTGCGACGGACAAGGTCTCAATTGTTGACGCGCTGAGAAGCCTTTAAAGTTATAAGTTTCAATAATTAAGCACAAATTACCCCGCGGCAAAATGCCGCGGGGTAATTTTATTTATAACGATTTATCTGTTGTCCTTGCGTTTTCTTTCGCAGAATATGGTCACTGCCGTCAAAAGCAGTCCAACAGACGCCGCAAGCGTTAACCACAATGTGAGATTAAAGCTATCGCCGGTCTGCGGGGTATTCGGGTCTTCCGGCTCTTCCGTACCGGAAGCCTCTATTTCAACCGCATCTTTCTTGTATCCGCAGACTGTGCACTCCTCGTGCTTTAAGCCCTTCTCTGTGGCTGTGGCCGCCTTGTCAATCACCCATTCAAACTCATGTGACGCCGCGTCAGTTTTAGTGCCGCAGACCGTGCACTCATGCCAGTGTCCGTCTTTGTCTGACTTCCACTCTGTGCCTGCGGTATGGCCCGTTGCGGGTATAATCTCGCTGTCCTTAACCGCGTCGCAGTTCTTGCAGTGGATTGATTTGCTGCCTGCCTCGGTGCAGGTGGCCGCCTTGTCAATTGTGTACTCCTCTTCCCACTCATGTCCTGTGGGGTCTACCTCGGCTGTCTCCGTGAACTCACAAATGGTGCACACACGCTTAATGCTTCCCTTATCTGTGCAGCTTGGAGACTCAACCTGTATCCAGTTGCCAAAGATATGATCCTCTAAGGTGATTTCCACCGGCGTGCTCTCAGTCTCACCGGAAAGCTTTGTACCGTCACTTGCGGTAACTTTTACAGTGTAGTCTCCGGCCTCAGATACCTCAATCGTATTGCCGGTGGCATCAGCTATGGCTGCGCCGTCCTTATACCACTGATATGCGTATGTTACGCCGTCAAGCTCGTGAGAGGTTTCCGCTGTAAGCGTGGCCTTTGAGCCTATATGCGGTGTCTCATCTGACGCTGTGACAGACACTGTGGGGGCATTGAGAGTCCACACGGCATACAATTTTACAAAAGAAGCCTGAACTATGTCCTCTTCAAAATTCCAGTAATCAGTACCATCTTTCGTTTTCCAGCCTGCCAGAGTGTAGCCTGTCTTTGTCGACACAGGCACATCTGCCGCATCAATTGTCTCACCTTTTACAACGCCGTGACGGTTTTCTGTAAATTCCGTCCCGTCTTCGTCATAGAAGTATATAATACCTGCCGATACCCAGTTGAGGTTCTGTCCGTCGACTACAAATCCCTCAAAGATAGCGCCGGAAACAAAGTCGTCTCTGTTTGGCGTAAGTCCGTCTGCATATGTTACAGCGGGAACGTCAACTTTATCGGTGGTTATTGCATTGTTGCTTCTGGTTATTTCAATGGGATTGACGGGGGTAAACTCTCCTGTCACATGAATAACGTATCCGTCTTCATAGTCATTCTGATAGAAGATATCGCCGACAATCTCCGGGCTGCCGGAAAGTTCAAGTCTCGGATATGCCACACTGCCATTTGCTCCATATATGGAGATTGCACTGCCACTTTTATCTGCTGTGCAGCTATTTCCTGCTATAGTACCGTCTGAAATTTTGATAATTACCTCACCATTCTGGTAATGTCCCATAATTCCACCACCGGTGCCGTACTCCGTGACATTATTCGTTATATCTCCACCATGTATTTCTAGCACAGCTGGACTTGACGGATTATCGCCATACATATAGATTCCCCCGCCACCATACAAGGTTGCAGTATTTCCCGATATAACTGTCCCGTTCAGAATAATCTCAGAACCCCCAAAGGCCATTATTGCACCGCCCCACGGTGCTTTGTTGTTTTCGATGGAGCCGCTATTTAAGTTAACATTACCCCCAATACAGTAAACAGCTCCACCATATCCATATGACTGTCCCGAACTGTCATTGTCGGATATCTTACCACCATTCATATTCAATATGGCGTTTGAAACTACGTAAACGGCTGTTGTATTATTGTTAATAAGCTGTGTTCCCTCTTCAATATTCACAGTTCCGCCTGATGTTATAAATACCAGATAACCTGAAGAAGTTGTCCCCTCGGCTTTTTTGCCGTCAATGACAGTGTTTGAAAGCGTAAGTACAGCATCTGAACCAGATACACTAATCAGGCTCCCTGTATATCCCTCGGCACGCTCAATGGTGACACCGCTCACGGTGAGTGATGAGCTCACTGTAACTGTGCCGCAGACGTAGATTGTACCGCCGTCGGCAACGAGCTCAAGGGCATGCTCCAGAGTCTCAACCGCATTTGCGCTGTCCTCGCCTGTGTTGCTGTCATTTCCGCTTGAGCCGTTTACATATACGGTCTCTCTGCGGGTTACTATGAAATTGTCGTTTTCGTCTGTTGTTGTTTCCAGCCCCGCCGGTACATAGTCTTCTACATCATGGCTGAATGTACCGCCTGTAACCGTCACGCTCGGATTATCACCGCTGCTGACGCTAATGGCTGCTGTTCTGCCCGTCAGCGTACCATTTGTTACATTAACAGTTGCCGTGTCGGAAACTCTCACCGCGGTGCCGCCTTCGACAGTGCCGCCGCTGATATTTACCCGGCTCTCCTCTCTTGCCTGAATGGCATAGCCTGTGCTTCCGTCTGTCGTAATGCTGCCGCCTGTTACGTTGAGGACAACAGCGCCATAACCGCTCTGAGTGGAAATAGCAGTTCCGGTCTCTGAATGAATCGATGCGTCTCCGGAAACATTAATAACAGCTCCGCTGTAGGCCTGTATTGCCTGTCCTTCATTTTCAATAGTGCCGCCTCTGATATTCAGCTCAATGGCGTTGTCATTGTCACCACTGATATATATGGCGAGACGGTTTGTAGAAGAGGTTATTGTACCGCCGGTTATATCAATTTTTACATTTGCGCTTCCCCGGATACCAAATGTGTTGTCAGCGTTTGCCGTGAGAGAACCGCCGTTTATCTCAACTGTCACGTTTGACGCAGAAGTGAAAATATCAAGCGCCGCGCCTTTTGGCGATGTTATGCTGCCGCCGTTCAAAACGAAGGTTGAGTTACTCCACAGCTTTACCGGATAGGAGCTGGTTATCGCGCCTGTGCCGACTGAATCCCCAATTGTGAGAGAACCGCCATTTTTTACTGAAAACAGCTCGCGGCTGCCTGTTCCGCTGCGTGTAATGGAATATCCGCACAGGTCAATGGACACTGTGTTCGTGATACTGAACGACGTATTTGCACTCTCAATTTCAATATTACCGCTGAGCGCAATCTCTCCGCCGGTGGCAATTGCAGCCTGTAATTCCTCAAGAGTATTTATGCCGTCGCCTTCCGGAGTCTGCGGCTCGGTATCAGCCGTATTGTCTGCAAGCTGTACCTCCTCCAGCACACACTCTCCCTCATGCCCCGCTTTTAGAGTACAGCCCTCTGTCAGCTGGCAGGACACCACTTCTTCTGACTGTCCGTCATCTCCTGTGGCAAGTGCTGCACCGGGTATAAGAGCCAGTACCAGCACAAACGCGAGAAAAACGGCAAGCCATTTCTTTGGTCTTGCATTTGCCATTTCGCTTTCTTCCTTTCCATAAAATAATTTATATTTTTAAAAATATGCAAAAGGTACACACACCTGTTCAAAACAGACGAGTGTACCTCTGTTGCCATAAGATAAGAGGCAGAATTATGCCTTGTTTGCTTACCAAAGTGCGTCTTTTCTTCATCATTTTGGCTTCGTCCCCTCAAACGTAAAATTTTGAATAAAATATACTTAATTAAAAAATAACACACTCATATACTTTAGTCAAGAAGAAAAGCGTATGTTTACTTTAATATACTGTAAGTACAAATCGAGTAATAAAATTTTGTTAATTTCCACACATTTCCATGTGTTATACCGGCTATTACGGGGAAAATACAATTGTCATAATTAATATATGAAAACATCAAAGCTTTCACATATTAGTTCATTGACAAAATAAGAGGGTTTACCTCAATCTTATAGAAAAGGAGATGTAAGTAAATGTCTAAGAGTTCCAACAAGCTTGTTAACCCCAGCGCTCGTGAGGCTATGAACAAGTTCAAGATGGAGGCTGCCAACGAGGTTGGCGTTAACCTGAAGCAGGGCTACAACGGCGAGCTCACTTCAAAGCAGGCCGGCAGTATCGGCGGTCAGATGGTTAAAAAGATG
>CAJFTV010000043.1 GCA_904420055.1 Candidatus Alloscillospira gallinarum
ATTATGACGGCCATGCGGGCAAGCCCCATGCTCATAGCCGTGAGCTTTTTGAGAAATGTCTACATTGTTACCGGGATTTTTGCCGCCGTGAGCCTATTGCTTGTTTTACGGAGTGTCAAAAGAAACCTGATTGCGCCCCTGCGTGAAATTAACGAGGGCATGGCCGGGGGATTTGCAAACGTATCCGAGCTGAGGGAAAATCCGCCCCGGTGGGCGGAGACGGCGGAGCTGTATCAGCATTATTTAGATACGACGGATACCCTCCGCTTAAATAAGAACGAGATAACCCGACTGGACAAGGCTCTTGATTACGCAAAAAAGGCTGAGGAAAACCGCAGGCAGATGGTGTCAAACATCGCGCACGAGCTTAAAACACCGCTGGCGGTTATTCACAGCTACGCTGAAGGGCTGAAGGAACACATAGCCGAGGACAAGCGGGACAAGTATTTAGACGTTATACTTTCAGAGGCGGAGCGCACCGATGCCATGGTGTTGGAGATGCTGGATTTGTCGCGGCTTGAGGCGGGTAAGGTCAAGCTTGCCCGGGACGAATTTTCTCTTATTTCTCTGACAGAAGCGGTTTTTGAAAAGCTGAAGATAATGGCGGAGGCAAAAAAGCTGGAAATCAGCTTTGAGTTCCCGGAGGATTTCGCCATAATGGCAGACGAGGGGCGAATAGGACAGGTAATTGAGAATTTTGCGACAAACGCCATAAAATACACGCCGGCCGGCGGACATATCACGGTGAGAATAGAGAAAAGGCGTGACGGAGCTGCCTTCTCTGTTGAAAACGAGAGCGAACCACTTCCCGAGAGCGCCCTGGGGAAAGTGTGGGATACCTTTTACCGTACAGATGATGCCCGTTCCGGCGGCGGTACGGGGCTTGGCCTTGCCATAGCAAAAAGTATCATCGAGCTCCATGGCGGCACCTGCGGCGTGCGGAACACAAAGACGGGCGTGGAGTTCTCGTTTACAATTTAGGCGAGAATATAAACGGAAAACAAAAACCCCCGGCACTTATGTGTCCGGGGGTAAAATAATCTGAAATTTATTCGGCAAACTGAACTGTGACAGAGCTTGAAAGTCCGCTTAATGCGCCGGTGTCGCTGTCGGAGAGAATTTCCTGCCACATTTCGGCAGAGCCGCCGTATGCAACTGAGGTCAGGCTGCCGCAGCCGGTGAATGCATCTGTGCCAATGACCTCAATACTTCGCGGGAGATTTACAGACTTAAGGCTGTCACAGCCGTAAAAGGCGGATATCCCTATTTCGCGCACATTTTCCGGAAGGACAACGCTCTCAAGACCGCACTCACGGAAAGCGCCGCCGCCGATAATTTCAAGGCTCTGGGGCAGGGAAATATCCTTTAATGCCGTACAGCCGTGAAATGCGGCTCCGGATATACTGGTTACGCTGCCGTTAAAGGTGACGGAGCTGAGTGAAGAACAGCCGCGGAACAGAGAGTTTGGAACTATTGTTATGTTTTGAGGAAGCGTCATTTCAGTGAGGCTCACGCAACTCTCGAAAGCATTGCTGCCGAGCTCGGAAAGCCCCTCCGGAAGGGTGACGCTGCCAAGGGTTATGCAGTAATAAAATGCGCTGTTTCCGATTGAGGTGACAGAGTCCGGAATCTCAATGCTCCGCATGCTGGTGCAGTAGTAAAAAGCCGAGTCACCAATCTCCGTCACGGTGTCTGGAAGCTCCATGGACAGGACGGTAAAGCTGTTGTAAAAGCACCTGTCGCTTATTTTTGTCACCACCACCCCGTCTATGACCTGTGGAATAACTATATGTCCTTCGTCGGAGTAGTTAGAGGAGATAAATGAAAATTCACCGTCTGGAGTTATGCTGCACCAGGGGGTCTCCTCGCTCGTAGTTATGGTTGTGAGGTTTGTGCCGTCCCGCTCGTTTATGCAGGAGAGGGTGTATTCGTGGCTTCGGCGGTAGTCACCCATGGAGACGAATTTCTCTATCGCCGCGTTGTACTCGCCATTTTCCATGAGCTTTACCGCGGAGCTGTATTTCACAGCAGGAGCTATTACAAATACGGAGAGCAGCGCTACAGCAGCTGCCGCGGCCACAGATGACAGGACGATAATCAGCCGCTTTTTTCTCTTTAACATTACCTCTTCGTAATTTCGTTTGCTCATTGGTAAGACTGCCTTTCTTATCTTCTGTTTTTAAGCTCTTCCACCATGGCGTCAATCTCAGGACCATAGCCATCCATCATGGGTTTCCAGACGTCTTCATAATCGTAGGTGATGTCGTCAATGCTTTCAGACTCGGAAATGCGCTTTACATAGCCCTCCAGCATGGAAAAGTCTCTCTCATAACAGTGAAAGCTGTTTGCCCGGTGGGTATAGGTGCCAAGCTCCACGCCCAGCTCGTCGGCTATGCGCTTTTGCAGCATGATAAGGGCAAAGGCGTTCATGTATGTTGCCTTGCAGGCGTCGTTTGAGCGGAACAGCACTTTGCAGTGAAGCTTATCATCACGGATAAAATACTGTATATGCTGAAGGCAGGCGGGGTTTTCGTTCCCCTCCATTGTGTCGTGCTCAATATCGCGGATATCTATTACCGCCCGGCGGGAATAGGGGTTCCGGCGCAGCTCCCGCAGTATAAACGGCAGCTGCTTTTCCATGCGGGAGTGGTATGTGTATTCCCAGTTGCCTTTTTCAATTTCAAAGTCCAGAATGCCGTCCAGCATTTCCCTGCGGTACTGCTCCAGCTCCCTCGGACCGCCGATAAACAGCCGGCTTATCATGGGCTCAGCCATCGGGGACTGGACGCACATG
Source organism: Candidatus Alloscillospira gallinarum (assembly GCA_904420055.1). GTDB lineage: Bacteria > Bacillota > Clostridia > Oscillospirales > Oscillospiraceae > Alloscillospira > Alloscillospira gallinarum. The sequence continues at coordinate 2,795 of CAJFTV010000043.1, forward strand.
GTCATTGAGCACTCTTTCTGGGTTGTATTGTAATCCGGACACGGGGTTATTTCGCTGTTCTCGTGCAGAGCCTGAAGCGCAAAGTGATACGCCTCCGGCAGGGTATTGCCGGATACCAAAAACTCTGTCATGATACCACCTCCGCATATTATTATCGATTATAACAAAACTTTATTAAGTATCGCAAGCACAAACATGTTACAAAAAAGTATTTGCAGCGGGTAAATTTTCTAATAAAGTTATATGATTTATGATATAATATGATAAAATAGCCATTCTGTAAAGATTTGGGGCAGATTTTAGGCGATTTTGGCGGCTTGTGGAGGCGATGCCTTATGGGAATATGTCATATTGTAGGTGCCGGACCGGGAGAAATATCGTTTTTGCCGGAGAAGGGAGACCTTATAATTGCAGCAGACGGCGGCTATGACAGCCTGATGTCAGCCGGAATAAAACCTGACTGGGCAGTAGGTGACTTTGACTCGATATCAGGAAGCAAAGCTCCGGAGACGGAAAATGTAGTGGTGTTTCCCAGTGAAAAGGACTATACAGACTCAGCCCTGGCTGCGCAGCTTGGCGAGAGGGAGGGATATAAGTATTTTATATTCCACTGCTGTACCGGCGGCGACCTTGACCACACACTGGCAAATATCTCAGAGCTGTACAGTATGGGAAAAAGAGGGCTTCGGGCTGTTATGAGGGACGGGAATAACTGCCTGTGCGCTGTGAAAAACGGAAAGATAGAGTTTACAGAGAGGGCACATGGAAAGATATCAATTTTTTCCCTCTCGGAAAGCTCCGAAAGAGTTAATCTGAGGGGGCTTAAATATGGGCTTCAAAATTACCGCATGACATCGGACTATGCCCTGGGGGTGAGAAATGAGTTTACCGGCATTGCAGCGTCAGTTTCGGTGGGAGAGGGTGCGCTTTTGCTGCACACGGCTTTTGAGAATATCATGTCCTTTTCAGATTATTTTACAGACTGCCGGGTATGATTTAAAGTATCTACACATGGAATTGGACATGTTTTGGACGGATTGTGATTGTGTGCCTGTTTTTGTGCGTGTGCTGCTGTATCTGGAAATCTGAGACCGTAAACATTGTGGGATAATGCCTGCGGGCATGGAAAATTTTCTTTGCGCAATCTTAATATTTTCGGTTGACATTTGCACAAAAGGGTTTAGTATATAAGCTGCGCAATTTAACTGCGCAGCTTGTTTCATTGACTTTTCCGGTGAAACGGGCGGTGACTAAGATTATTTTGAGGCGATAAAATTGTTTTCAGGCAGGGATTTGAGAAAGCTGCTAATACCGCTTATAATTGAACAGGTGCTCATGTCGTTTATGGGTATGGCGGACACCATGATGGTGTCAAACGTGGGAGAGGCAGCGCTGTCGGCTGTGTCTCTGGCCGACTCCATAAACGTACTTGTAATAAACCTGTTTGCGGCGCTTGCTACCGGCGGCACAATAATCTGTGCCCAGTATATCGGAAATAAGAATGACAGGGCCGCACATAACTCTTCAAATCAGGTTATGCTGTCGGTTATTGCCATATCTCTTATGATTATGACTGTGGGCATCGTACTGAGAAAGCCGCTTTTGCGGGCTGTGTTCGGCGCGGTGGAGGACGATGTCATGTCAAACGCGCTGACGTATTTCACAATAACAGTCGTATCTTATCCGTTTATTGCAATACATGACGCAAGCGCGGCACTTTTCCGCTCCACTGGGAACTCAAAACTCCCAATGCTTGTGACAATGGGTGTGAATGTGCTGAATATCATAGGCAATTCTATTTTAATTTTCGGATTTAATATGGGAGTAGCGGGTGCCGCAATTCCAACGCTGGTCTCCAGAATGACAGGCGCTGTAATAATGCTCTGTTTTCAGCACAGAAAGGGACAGGTTATATCCTTCAGGGATTACCGGAACCTGAGACCGGACTTTAAGGTAATTAAAAGAGTTCTGGCAATTGGCGTGCCGACCGGAATTGAAAACTGCTTTTTTCAGCTGGGAAAGCTGATGGTGCAGAGCACCGTGTCAACCCTTGGCACCCAGGCTATAGCGGCCCAGGCAATGACCTCCACCCTGGAGCTGTTTATATCCCAGCCGGCTATGGCTGTAGGGCTTGGAATGGTGACGGTTGTGGGCCAGTGCATTGGCGCGGGGAAAAAGGACGAGGCCAAGAAGTACATTAAAAAGCTCACAATAATAGCCACAATCATACTGGTGACACTGGAAGTACTGGTGCTTGCCGCGACAAAGCCCATAACAATGTTTGCCACAATGACGGACGAGGGGCGTGACCTGACATTCAGGCTTATGTGCCTAATAGTGGTTGTAAAGACATTTCTCTGGCCCATGGCGTTTATGCCCGCATATGGCATGCGCGCCGCGGGAGATGTAAAATTCTCCATGATTGTCTCTACAACGAGTATGTGGATTTTGCGTGTGGCGCTCAGCTGGTATCTCTGCCGGTACACCGACGTGGGAATTTTGGGAGTATGGATAGGCATGTTCTCCGACTGGTTTGCAAGAGATATTTTCTTTATATGGAGGCTTAAAAGCGGTCGGTGGATAGAACACGAGGTAATTGATACCCATTGATAGCAGTTATAAGCCATTAAATCATTCGAAAATTTTATACCGGCAAATCCCCGGAAACACTTTTGTGTTTCCGGGGATTTTCTATGTTCAGGCAATTGGGCATTTTTCCTGTACATGGAATATTTGGGGACAGGCATTAATAAAATGCATTGTAAGAGATTTGGAACAGTACAAAGGAGGAGAGCTTTTATGAAAAAAGAAGCTGAGAGCTACGTGAGGGCAATGTCCCTCTTGCCTGCCGGACTTCAGGACCAGGTCCGGCTGAGCGAGGCGCTGATGGCAAAGGCTGAGGAGATGCGCCTGAGAATAGGGCGGCCTGCCTCGGCGGTGCTTCCGGACGGTGAACTCATAACCGGGACAAGACCCATAACCCGTGAGGATATAGGAGGCGTAATTGAAATTGCCACAGGAGCGTCGGCGTATACTGCGCGGGACAGCTTTAAGGCGGGGTACATAACCGCACGGGGCGGCGTTAGAGTGGGGGTCGCCGGCTCAGCCGTGACAAAGGACGGAGAGATTACGGGCTTTCGCGCGGTTTCCTCAGTTGCTATACGCGTGTCAAGGGAGTTTGTGGGGGTGGCGGACAAAGTGGTGCCGGAACTTATGCCCGACGGGAAATTCTGTTCCACCCTGATTATCTCCCCGCCGGGCGGGGGAAAGACAACACTGCTCCGGGATATGGTGAGGCTTCTCTCTGATGGAGAGCCGGACTTTGGCATAAAGGGAAGACGTGTATCTCTTGCGGACGAGCGTGGAGAGGTGGCCGGAATGATGGACGGCGTGCCCCAGAAAAATGTGGGAGCGAGAACCGACGTAATAGACGGGTGCAGTAAGGACAGGGCGGTAATTATGATGCTGAGAGCCATGAATCCGGAGATTATAGCCATAGATGAGATAACCGACCCCGGGGACATCGCTGCCATTGAGTGTGCGGCAAACTGCGGAGTAAAGCTCCTTGCCACGGCGCACGCTGAGAACCTGGACGATTTAAAAAGCAGGAGAATGTATCTGCGGCTTTTGCACACGGGTGTGTTCAAAAAAGCGGTTTTTATTGAAAAATCCGGAGGCAGAAGAACCTACCGGGTGAGAGAGCTTCGGGGGGATTACAGATGATAAAGCTTGTAGGGGCACTTCTGATAGTGTCCGGCACGGCGGCCTGGGGCATAGGCAGTATTATGCGAATGAAGACGAGGTCAAAAGCCCTTGCTGCAATTATGTCCTCCCTTGAGATTATGGCGGAGGAAATAGGCGCGAATCTGACGCCGATGCCGGCACTTGTTGAAATGCTGTCAAACATAGCGCCGAAGCCGGCCGACCTGTTTTACAGGAATATAAAAGCAGAGCTCCCGAAACTGGGCTCGGAGAGCCTTGGCAGCATATGGCAGGCCGGACTTGACAATTCCGGGGAGCTTATGCTGGAAAGGGGAGAGAAGGAAATTTTGTCGGAGCTCGGTTGGGAACTTGGGAAATACGACGGGGAGTCCCAGAGACGCATGATACAGTCTGCGATAAGGAGGCTGAAGCTTATTGCAGATATGGCCGAGAGTGAGCGGCGCGCGAACTCGCGGCTTCACGGCTTTTTGGGAGTCGCTGCGGGAATGTTTGCAGTGGTGGTGCTTATCTGATGGACGTTGACCTCATTTTTAAAATAGCGGCAGTTGGAATACTGGTTGCGGTGCTGAACCTGCTTTTAAGCAGGGCGGGGCGCGATGAACAGGCCCTTATGACCACAATTGCGGGGCTTGTGGTTGTGCTGATTATCATAGTTCAGGAGATATCTGACCTCTTCCAGCTTATTCAGTCGCTTTTCGGACTATGAAATGGAAATTCTTATTAAAGCCGCGGCGGCGGCAGTAGTAGCGGCAATTTTGGGGCTAGTCATTAAAAAGAGCAACCCCGAGGCAACCATGCTTCTGGCTCTTGGGGCGGTAATACTCCTCCTGACTTTTGCCCTGTCGGCTGTTACAGAGATTACGGACTTTATGCGGGAGCTGGGGGGATTTGCCGGGATTTCCTCAAGCATAGTGTCAATTGTGCTTAAAACCACCGGCATAGGAATAATGGCAAAAATATCCGCCGACGTCTGCCGGGATTCCGGGCAGCAGGCCCTTGCCTCGGCGGTGGAATTTACCGGGGCGGCCGCGGCCATGTACGTGGCACTGCCGCTTTTCAGATCTGTACTTGAGACAATGGAGAGCCTTATGTGAAAAAGCTTAAATTACTTTCGATAACTTTGGCCTTATGTGTACTTGCGGCCTTTACGGCGTTCCCTGCATCGGCACTTGAAAATGATGACACCGGCCTTGGTGACGCCCTTGAGGTAGAGCGTGTGGAGGACAGCGTGCCGGAGTCGGCGGGAGAGATTTTAAACTCGCCTAAGATTTCGGACTCGGGCGACTATAGCGGTGCGTTAAGGCAGATATGGGATTTTGTGAAGGAACACGGCGGGCAGGCGGTAAAAAACGTCATGAGAAGCGCTGTGCTCATACTCTTTATAACTGTGCTGTGTTCTGCCGTGGGGGCGTTTGTCCAGGGAAAACACGATTACACCGTCACGGCGGGGGTGGCGGCAATTTCTGTCATTACTGTGACGGATACGGCGTCATTTATGAATCTTGGGGTTGCGGCGCTGTCTGAGATAAGTGTATTTTCCAAGGCGCTCTTGCCAACTCTCGCCTCTGCCGCGGCCATGAGCGGGGCGTATACCTCCGCGTCGGCAAAATATGCGGTGTCAGTCCTTTTTGTGGATATTCTCATGGGAGTGGGTGAGAACGTGGTAGTTCCCCTGATTTACGCGTATGTTGCGGCGGGAATTGCCTCTGCTGCGATAGGAGGGCAGTCCCTCGAAGCGGCCGTGAACTTTTTAAAATGGCTGACGGTGACGCTGATGACCGCAATCGTTGTCGTTTTTACCACATTTTTGTCCATAACGGGAATTATCTCAGGAGGAAACGACGCGGCGCTTCAAAAAGTGGCAAAGACTGCCATTTCCACGGCCCTGCCGGTTGTGGGGGGCATAATATCGGACGCCGCAGGTACTGTAACGGCGGGAGCCTCAATACTGAGAAACTCTGTGGGGGTGTTCGGGCTTATTATCGTGCTTGCCGTGTGTATTATGCCTGTTTTGAAAATAGGTGCGGGATATCTTCTGTACAAGGCGTCGGCCGGAATTGCGTGCGCCGGTGCCGACGGAAGAATTGTGAAGCTTTTAAACACCATAGGCACGGCGTTTGGAATGATACTGGGCCTTGTGGGGGCGTCCGGGGTCATGTTTTTCGTGTCGGTAATTTCGGCGATTAAGACGGTGACATAGCTATGGAAATTTTAAAGACCTGGATAATGTCCCTGGCCGGTGCGGCGGTGCTTACGGCGCTTTGTATGGCGATTACTCCGGAGGGACAGGCGAAAAAAGCGGTTAAGTTTGTGTGCGGCCTTGTGATGATAGTCTGTTTTGCAGCACCCATAATAGGCGGGCTGCCGCATATCTCTGTAGATATGGGAAGATTTAGCGCCGATGCCGGAGATATTATGGCCAGGGCAAAAGAAAATACGGAAACTGTTACAAGAACGCTCATACAAAGCCAATGTGAAACATATATATCGGACAAAGGTAAGCTTTTGGGGCTTGAGGAATTAGAGGTGAGTGTAGAGGTAAGGTGGAGTGAAGAAGGATACTGGTATCCCGTATCTGCGGAGATACAGGGGGCCATAGGCACCCCTGATGCAGTGCAGAACCTTGAGTGGTATATAACTACAGAACTGGGAATACAGGAAGATGCGATTTATTGGAGCTGACAAATGAAAAAAGACGATATGAGTGAGGCCTTTAAAAAGGTTTGGGAGAAAATTAAAAACCTGCGCTTTGTGCTCATCGTTGTGGCGGCCGGAGTTGTACTCCTAATGCTCCCGGACAGGGAAGGCAGCGCCAAGGCGGACACTGAGATTGCGTCATATACACAGGAGTTCTCCTTGGAGGAGGAACAGCGGCGCATTGCCGCGGCTCTGGAGGAGATTGACGGCGCCGGAAAGGTGACGGTTGTACTCACCCTTAAAACGGGCACGGAGACTGTTGTGGCGGAGGATACCCAGTCCACATATGTCCAGGACGAAACTGAAGGCAGGCGTGAGACAGAGGCAAAGACGGTTATAGTGTCCAGGGGCAGCTCAGTGGAGGACCCGGTGGTGCTGAAGTACATATACCCGGAATACCAGGGAGCGCTGGTAGTTGCCGAGGGGGCCGGGAACGCGGAGATAAGACTTAGCCTGACAAAGGCGGTGGCAGGTCTCACAGGACTTTCAAGCGATGCTATAAACATTGTAAAAATGAAATAATAAAAGACAATTAGGAGGAAGAAAATGAAAACATTAAAAAGAAATGCGGTAATTTTATCGGTGCTGCTTTTTGTATGCGTGGCGGTCTATTTGAACTGGACGTATAACAAGAAAGGCGAGATAGAAGATGGCAAATCCCAGACCCTGGCCGCCGAAACGCAGGACGGTGAAAATCCGGCGGACGGCAGCACTGACGGCACCGAAGTTGAGACCGAGGGTACAGACAACGCCGCTGATGCGGAGAACACCGCGACAGAAAACGGCGGCGCAGAGGACGGCCAGACCGCAGATGAACCTGAGAATGGTACCGCCGGCAGCACAGCTGAAGATGAGGACGCGGGACTTTACTACATGCCGGACGGCACTGTCAGCACCATGTCTGAGTACTTTGCATCTGTACGCCTTTCAAGAAGCCAGGCGAGAGATGAGACCGTGTCCACTCTCGCCGCCATAACCGAGACTGAGGGCGCAGCTCAGGAGGCAATTGACGACGCCGTGGCTAAGATGACGAGAATGGCGGAGTACACGGCCCAGGAGGCAGAGCTTGAGAGCCTTATAATGGCGAAGGGCTTTTCGGACTGTGTTGTGTTCATGTCTGACGAGGGAGTTGACGTGACGGTGACGGCTCCTCAGGAGGGCCTCTCTACGGCGTCAGTCGCGAGAATTACTGACGTAATTGTAAACGAGACGGATTTTACTGCCGAAAACCTGAAAATAATCGAAGTCAAATAAGTACTTTATTTTTTCAGACGGATATGATATACTTCAAAATAAGACGTTCTGCGTGCCGTTAAGGTAAACAGGGCAGATGGTGAAAGTACATAATATATCCGTCAGGAGTGAATACAAATGGCAGAAAATCGAGAGTATATAACCTATTCCGAGGAAAAGGGAAGTATAAATATTTCTGAGGAGGTCGTTGCGGCAATCGCCGCCGGCGCCGCACTGGAGACTGAGGGCGTTGCAGCCCTGTATAACTCACCGGCGAGGGACTTTGCCGAGATTATGGGAAAGCGCGGCGTAAGCCGCGGCGCCCGTATAAGGGTTGAAGATGAGGGGGTTGCCGCCGATATCTTTGTGGTAGCAAAGTCCGGAACAATTCTGGCCGACATGGGAAAAAAGGTGCAGGGGGCTGTAAAGGCCGCTGTGGAGGCCACAACAGGTATTACCGTCTCCACCGTGAACATACACGTCTGCGGAATAGCGCCTTCTGAGAAGTAAAAGACAAATATATAAAGGGCGGGGGATTTCCTCCGCCCTTAACACGGTTTTATTTATAATTTAGGGTGTGTGAAGATGACAAGGACTACCGCGAGAGAGATAGCCATGAGGCTTTGCTTTGCCATATCTGAAAATATAACGGACCCCACGCAGGCCGTTGTGGATATGTTTGAAACTGAGCACTATAAAAGTCTTGCCCAGGAGGACGAGCTTTTTTCTGAAAGGCCGAATAAAAAGCAGATGGAGTATATAAGCCGTGTTGTGGTGGGTATTGGCGAGCACAGTGCTGAGCTTGACGAGTACATAGAAAAATACGCCAGAGGCTGGGACTTTGCCAGAATATCCAGAACGGCGCTTGCCATTATGAAGACAGCCATGTTTGAGATACTGTATATGCCTGACATTCCCGAGGGCGTGTCTATAAATGAGGCGCTGGAGCTTGCAAAAAAATATGACGAGCCGGAGACCGTGTCATTTATTAATGGAATACTCGGCACTTTTGTAAAAAATGAGACTGTTAAGTAGTGATATACGGTAACGCTTGTGCCGCATGAGCGGCGGAATGGGGAATAGATATGAAAAAGATAGTTGTGGGGTTTGACACAAGCAACTATACCACCTCCTGTGCCGTGTTTGACGGAGAGACAGGGGAAAATCGGGGACAGCTTTTAAAGGTTGAACCGGGAAAGCTTGGGCTTCGGCAGTCAGAGGCGCTTTTTTCCCATGTGAGGGCGCTGCCGGAAATTGCAGACGGGCTTACCCTTGACGGGGATATTATCGCTGTGGGAGCCAGCACAAAGCCCCGTGAAACTGAAGATTCGTATATGCCCTGTTTTTTGGCGGGGTCTTCGCAGGGTGCAGTCCTGGCAAAAATGCTGGGTGTGCCCTTTTTTGGCTTTTCCCACCAGCAGGGCCATATTGCCGCCGCGGCGTGGTCGGCGGGGCATATGGAGATTTTAGAGATGCCGCACATAGCCTGGCACCTCTCCGGCGGTACGACTGAGATTTTATATGTGGTGCCGTGGAAAAGCGCGGTAAAGTGTGAGATAATCGGGGGTACAAGCGACGTGTCTGCCGGTCAGCTCATTGACAGGACCGGACAGCTTCTGGGGCTTGATTTCCCTGCGGGGAAAGAGCTGGACAGGCTGTCGCATAAGGCGGTGCACCGGGAGCGGTATGACATGAAGCTGTCAGGACTCACATTTTCCCTCTCCGGGGTTGAGCACAAGATGAAGCAGATGCTTGAAAAGGGGGCCGATAAGGCGGAGGTCGCGTATTTTTCCCTTGACAGCATAGTGTCGGCAGTGGAGCGGATAACTGCCCGGGCACTTGAAAAGTACGGGGATTTGCCTGTGCTCTATTCCGGGGGAGTCTCCTCAAATTCGCTCTTGCGGGAGCGGGCAAGGGGGATTTTTCCTGCTCCGGAGTTTGCCACCGACAACGCCATGGGAACGGCGATACTCACATACAGGGCGGTGAATGAGACTTGACAGACAAAATTTTCAGTGTAAGTGAACTGAACAATCATATAAAGAGCCTACTGGACTCCGACCCCATGCTGGGGGGTATATATGTGTGTGGAGAGCTCTCCAACTATAAAATTTATCCCTCGGGGCACCACTATTTTACAATGAAAGACGCTGACTGCGCCGTCAGGTGCGTGATGTTTAAAAGCGCCGCGGGAAAGCTCCGGTTCCGGCCGGAGAGCGGAATGAAGGTCACGGCCTTCGGCCGCGTCACGGTATTTCCCAGAGACGGGGCATATCAGCTCTATGTGACAGAGCTCAGGCCTGAGGGCGTAGGCGACCTTCAGGTGGCCTTTGAGCAGCTGAAGGCAAAGCTTGAGGCGGAGGGGCTTTTTGACAGGCGGTTTAAAAAACCAATTCCGCGTTTTCCCATGCGGGTGGCGGTTGTAACCTCCGGCGCAGGAGCTGCTGTGCGGGATATAATCAGGGTCTTGAGAAAGCGGTGGCCGCTTGCAAAGGTGCTGCTTCTGCCTGTGCGTGTGCAGGGGGCCGAGGCCCCGGCGGAGATAACAGGGGCAATAAAATACGCAAACAGATACGAGGTGGGCGATGTCCTGATTGTGGGCCGCGGCGGCGGTTCGATTGAGGATTTGTGGGCCTTTAACGACGAGCGGGTAGCCCGGGCCATATTTGAGTCAAAAATCCCCGTTATTTCAGCCGTGGGGCATGAGCCTGACGTGACTATATCCGACTATGTTGCCGACCTGCGTGCGGCGACCCCCTCAAACGGGGCGGAGCTTGCCGCGCCGGACAAAGAGGAACTTTTTGAGATACTGGACGCGTTCAGCGGGAGAATGGGCCAGTACATGCGGAAGGAGATAGAGGGGCTTAAAACCCGGCTCCGGGCGCTTCAGGAGAGCCGGGCTCTGTCTGACCCAAAGAATTACATAGACGACAGGCGTGTGCTTTTAGACCATGCCCAGCTGAAGCTTATTGGGGCGCAGGAGAGGATAAACGCCGGAAAGAGGGGCCGTTTTTCAGCCCTCGCCGCTTCTCTGGACGCCATGAGCCCATTGAAAGTACTGGGCCGGGGCTATGCCGTGGCACAGAAGGCGGACGGCAGCGTGATAAAATCGGCTGAGGACGTAGGGCCGGGAGACAATATAAAAGTGAGACTGGAGAAAGACAGCATAAGCTGTACGGTTATAAAGGAGCAGTAAATGGAAAAGCTAAGTTTTGAACAGTCGGTTGCAAGGATTGAGGAGATAGTGAGGGCACTTGAAAAGGGAGATGTGCCACTTGAGCAGTCTCTGACGCTTTTTGAAGAGGGGACAGGCCTTATAAAAAGCTGCTCTAAAATGCTGGACGAGGCGGAGCAGAAGGTTGTGAAGCTTAGAAAGGACGAGACGGGAGAGCCGGAGGAGCTTCCATTTGACGGGGAGGAGTGAGGCCCTTGAAGGAAAAGCTTTTAAAATTGTGCAGTGTGGTAAACCACGAGCTTCAGACGTATTTTGATGGGGATATCCCCCAGAAGGAGCTTACGCAGGCCATGCGGTACAGTCTGCTTGCAGGGGGAAAGAGGATACGGCCTGTTTTGGTACTCGGGTTTTGTGAGGCATCTGGAGGGGATATGGACAGGGCGCTTCCCGCCGCGTGCGCGGTGGAGATGCTGCACACCTATTCCCTTATCCACGATGACCTGCCCTGCATGGACAACGACAGCCTGCGCCGGGGAAAGCCAACAAACCATGTTGTATACGGCGAGTGCACCGCGACCCTTGCGGGGGACGCGCTGCAGGCGGAGGCGTTCAGAACGCTTCTCAGCTCCCCTCTGCCGCCGGAGCGCACCGTAAAAATGGGGCAGTTTTTAGGGGACGCCGCCGGAGTATATGGCATTTGCGGAGGACAGATACTTGATATCGCCGCCGAGGGGAAAGCGGCCGGCAGGGACGAGCTTGAGAATATACATGCGCTTAAAACAGCGTCTCTCTTAGTGGCCTGTGCTAAAATCGGCGTGGCCGCCGCCGGAGGAGACGAGCTCCAGCTTGAATATGCGGGAAAATATGCTCACTATCTTGGAATGGCTTTCCAGA
>CAJFTV010000044.1 GCA_904420055.1 Candidatus Alloscillospira gallinarum
AATGCAACAGTTTTTTCAACTTTTTTAAACTTCTACTGTAAGTCCGCCGTGGAAGAAATACAGGTATGTATTTCTCACCTTTTTTCCCGTTATTTTTTCCAGCGCACGGGCGTATAGTCGCACCTGATTTACATATCCCGCCGTCTTTTCTTCCAGATTTTTTTCAGTTATATAGTCGGACTTGAAGTCGATTATACTTATCTCGCCGTCCTCCTCCATATAGCAGTCCACAACACCCTGAAGCAGAACCTCGTCCTCCGCTTCTGTAGAAAACAGCGTATCTGCTGGAACCATGAGAGAGAATTTAAATTCCCGCCGGACATTTTTACAGCCCAGCACTCGCTGTCCCAGCTCTGACCTGAAAAATCCCAGGATTTTTTCCGGGTCTACGGCCTCCGCCTGCCTTGCACTCAGATAATTTTTATCTCTGAGCCTTGTAAGCTCTTTCATGATTTCCTGCACAGTACCACACCTGTAATAGTCAATATACTGCATCGCAGTGTGAATTGCCGTGCCCCGCTCCGTCCCGGTGAGGGGCCTGTCCCCCTGGATAAACGACGGCCTTTTCACCTTTCCCATGTGTGAAGGGGTCATAGGTACCGCATCCTCACTCACCTCCGGGTCAAGAGCTTTTCCCTTGAGCTCCGTCGCCGTAACCTTTGACGGTATGAGGTGTGAGCTTTCAAATGGATAACTGTAGCTTATCTTCTCCTTAATATTCTCAATTATGTATGCATTCTTTTCAGGCGTGGTGTCACACTCCGCCGTCTTAACCGTCTCACCCGACACATGCTCGAACTTTATAAGGCGTATCTTCCAGGGAGTACCGGTATTTGGATTAAACGCGTTTCCGGTCTCGCAGACGCCCGAGAACTCCGGCCTTGTCATGGCCGTTAAGAGCATCCAGTCACCGTAACTCGCCGTGCCGCTGAGTATGGCCGGCTGTGCCGGGTATTCGGCGTCAAGCGCTCTCTTTTCAATCTGCTTTACCGCATCTTTATAAGATGTCACCATAATGAGCCTGTTTTTCGCCCTTGTCATTGCGACGTACAGCACGCGCAGCTCCTCTGCCATCATCTCGGAAATAATCCTGCGGCTCACCGCCGTTCTCGCCACTGTCGGATACTTTATCCGGCGCTTACGGTCACGCCTGTACAGTCCAATCCCAAGCTCCCGGTGGAAAAGCGCCGGTTTTAAGGTGTCGGAGGTGTTAAACTTGTGCGCCGTGTCCGCTAAAAACACAATTGGAAACTCAAGTCCCTTTGACTTGTGTATGCTCATAATCCTGACACCGCGGCCGGAAGATATGTCCTCGCGGGTGATGTTTTCTCCCTGCTCTATCATTGTCCTTATGTGTGCCACAAACCGGAAAAGGCCCTTATATCCGTTTGCCTCAAACCTTCTGGCGTAATCGCTCAGGATTATAAGATTTTCCTCTTTCTCGCTCCCGCCGTCAAGGGCAGCCATTATCCCCCAGAAACCTGTTCTGTTATATATCAGCCAGAGAAGCTTTTCCACAGTTATACTGCCGGCGGCCCGGCGGAAGTAGTCAAGCTCTTGTAAAAACCTGTCGCACTTGGAGTCTTCCTCCCGGCGCTTTAAAAGCGCATTGTACATTCCCCCGTCACGGTCGCACACGTGTATTTCAACGAGCTCATCTTCCGTAAAGCCGTAGACAGGGCTCCTCAGCACCGCAATCAGAGGTATATCCTGCCGCGGGTTGTCAATCACCGCGAGAAAAGAGATGGCAAGTGAAACCTCATAGCACCGAAAAAAGTCCACGTCAGATGGTAGCTCTACAGGTATCCCCAGCCTGTCAAGCTGCAAAGCGTACTGCCACGCCCTGTTTTTGACTGAGCGCAGAAGTATCGCCACGTCACCGTATTCTGCCCGCCTGAGGCCGCCTGAGCCATCGGGTATCATGGTGCCGCCCTCAATAATCTCTCTTATCCTTCCGGCGACAAACTCCGCCTCCGCCTCGTACGTATCTGTGCCGCTCTCGTCCTGAGAGAGGTCCAGAATACAGTACTCCACCTTTTCGTCCTCCGTCTCCGGATTTCCGGCGCCGTAGTTTAACGCCTCCCTGTCTGTATAGTCCATCTCTCCGAACTGTTTGGACATGAGGTTTTTAAATGTGTAGTTTACCGCCTCCAAAATCTCCCTGTCTGAGCGGAAATTCATTGGAAGGATTACCTTTGACGGCGTATTTATATCATCTGTATAGTCGGCATAGGTGTTATATTTTTTCAGAAATATCCTTGGGTCAGCCATTCTGAAACGATAAATCGACTGCTTCACATCACCAACCATGAAAATATTTTTTCCCTCTTTTGACACCGCCCCAAATATGAGTTCCTGGACCTCGTTCACGTCCTGATACTCGTCCACCAGGACTTCCCTGTACCGCAGGGCTATGTTTTCCGCCGCCGGCGTAGGTGCTCCCTTTTCAAAGTCAAAAAGAAGCTGCGCCGTCAGATGCTCCTGGTCGGAAAAGTCTATTATTCCTCTCTGGCGCTTGGCCTTTTTGTATGCCGCGTCAAAATCCATTAACAGCTCCAAAAATCCCAGTGTCTCCGGTTTTGTATCTTCCAAATCCGACAGCAGCTCCGCTGATGTGCCGTCGAGTCGGGACACTGCTTTCTCCATTGCCTCCCTGCACTTTTTCCTGACGGCCTTAAACTCCTCATACCCCTTTACATTCTTCGGTCTGGGAAACGGGATTTCCCTGCATGAGTACGCCACGTCCCAGCCCTTGGCAAGAGCCTCTTTCAGATTTTTCAGTCCCTCAACTGTCGCGGAAAAACTGTCGCCGTAGGCCTTCATCATGTCGGGGTGGACGGCCATATCCTCAAGCGCAGTCCGCATTCTCTTATACCAGTACTCACAGGAGACATATATCCCGTCGAGTATCTCCCGGCCCCAGGTCGTATCTCCAACATCTGTAACGCAGTCAAAATTAAGATTTTGCTTCTGCTCCTCAACCCATTTTTCAGGCGACACATGGCTCTGGAGCTTGCTATATGCGTCCAGCACAGCGTCGGTCAGTTTGCCGTCGCCTCTCGCCTCAGACATAAGCCGGGCGATGGCGCTGAAGTTTATGTCTTTCTCAATGTTCTCGTATTTTTCCTCTATCAGGCGCTCTAAAACCTGTCCGCGGAGGATAGCTGCCTCCGCCTCGTCCGCCACGCGGAACTCCGGAGGCAGACCGATAACATGTGCATTTTCCCGGAGAAGCTCCGTGCAAAAACTGTGTATTGTACTTATATTCGCCTTGAGGCACAGTACCGTCTGCCGGCGCAGGTGCCGGTTCCCCGGCTCTGAGGCTATACGGCGGTTAATCTCCCGGAGTATCTTGCTTTTAAGCTCAGCCGCCGCCGCCTTTGTGTATGTTATAATCAGAAAATCCGTTATGTCGGCGTGAATTTCTTCGCTTGTTATCTGCCGCAGCAGGCGCTGCACCAGAACAAAAGTCTTTCCTGAGCCGGCCGCCGCGGACACAAGCAGCGCATTTCCACTGGCATTCACAGCCTGTGCCTGTTCAGTTGTCAGCTTTAGCGTCTCCACCGCCGTGCACCTCCTTTTCCATCTTCTCCCACACCTCAGGTGCGGTCAGCTTTTTCAGCCACCGGGGGCCCTGTCCCTCCTGCTCGTCAAAGTGGCAGACATCGTAGAAATCGCAGTAGTGACAGGCGTTTTCCGCCTGATTTTTATAATACGGGTCTGCAAGAATATCACCGTTTAAAATCTCTCTTCCCATCTGTGCAAGCACCTTGTCAATGTGTTTTGAAAGTGTGCCAAGCCGTGCAATTCCGGCGATGCTGTCCCCGGCATACTGTCCGTCCTTTGTTATTTTAACCGGAAGATAGCGAGGCTCTTCTCCATTTTCCATGGCGCCCAGCACCTCACTGTCGTCCAAAAGCAGTCCCGTGCGGCGCATGCTTTTTATGCGCTCTTTTTTAAGTTCCTCAGGAGATATGTTCCGGGACTGGGAGAGTATCACCTCCCGCGCCGGAGTATACAGAACTCCCGCCGGGACGACCTCCATACCGTATCTCTGACTTCCAAGCTTTTCCAGTGCAAAAAGATATATGAGCATCTGCATTCCCATACCGTACCACACATCGGAGAGGCTGAAAGTCTTTATTCCCGTCTTATAGTCCACAACCTTCACATACAGCTTTCTGTCATGCACCCAGCCGTCAACTCTGTCCACAACTCCCCGGACAGACAGACTTACGCCGTCCTCCTCAATTTCATATGGCGGCAGCTCGCCGCTCCGTGAAAAGTCAAGCTCAAAATCAATCGGCTGAAAATCAGACGTTCTCAGCTCCTCTGCCATATTCAGCACAATGGAGACGGCGTCCTCCTTAAGGACGTTAAACAGGTACCTAAACCGTGCACTCTTGTCCTCCATATCCATGAGGCTGTCGTGTACAAACTCGTCCACATATTTCTCCGTAAGCCGCACGCACAAATCATCGTCAGCGTTTTTAAATCCACCGCGGGCCTTGACCTCCCGCGTGACATTCTCAAGTATGTAGTGCATGAATGTACCGATTACCGAGGCGTCAAATTTTGCCGGCACCCTCGGCTTTGCCCCAAGGCCGTAGCGCATAAAATATGAAAACTGGCAGGAGGCGAATTTATCCACACGGGAGGCCGTCAGCGACAGTTTATCACCGTATAGCCTCTTGGCCGTCTCCGGTGTAAGCTTAACACCCGTACTATGGGAAAGCGTCTTTAAAACCCGCCCATAGCGCTCACAAAACTCAGCGTCTCCGGAAAACACGTCATATGCCGCGCCGGATATTTCCCCGCCTGCCTCTCTGTATGACAGTGCAAGCTCACGGCACGGAGTCTCAGCCTCCGTCATATCCGTCTCCTTGTCCGCCTGCACCGGATTTAAGGAAAACATTCCGGCAAGGCTCAGGACAATTTCCGCCGGCTCCGCGCCTCCGCCCGATACGCCAAATGCCGGGTACATTACCGTTATGCTCTCTCTTGCCTGAGTAAACAGCTTATACACTGCTGAAACATCTCCAAAAAGCCTCTCGTCCGGATTTTGGGGCATATTTATGTCAAGAGATATCAGCTGGCGGCACTCGGCGTCAGAAAACACTCCCGCAGCCGGCGACACCTTAGGTATCGCGCCGTCTACCGCTCCCAATACAATAAGGTGTTTTATCTCCCGGCTGCCAATTCTGTCAATGCCGCCAAATACGACGCTGTCCACGCTTGTCGGAATTGCACCCATGTCGTACTTGGACAGGAGCAGCTCAAGCCGGTAAAGGAATTCCTCCGCACGCGACTCACATTCCCCGGCAGTGCTGTAATACTGTTCAAACGCACCCGTCAGTATCTCGCCGAGCTGCCGGAGCTTTTCTGCCTCCTCCGCCTCATTCATCTGCCGCAGGCGCTCTGCCTCCTCCTCAAGCCTCTCATATATGCCGGTCTCCTCTATAAAGCCGTAAAGGACAGTCAGCCGTTCTCCGTCGGTTGAGGCCCCCTGCATATCTGTCTCAAGCTTTCTGAGCGGCCGCGCGGCACGGCGGCGTATATCGTTTATTTTTTCAAGCACAGCCTCGTCAGCCGGCGCGCCGTAACCGCCGGGGCTCAGGCTCCACTCCTCATCGCGATACCACATAGAGCCGCGGATATTCCACATTATGACATAATTTTCCAGTACATCGCACTCCTCCGGGGATATGGGTGAATAACCGGTCTTAAGGTACGAAAACACACTGTCATAGTCCCAGCCGGACATAACTGCCCTTAACGCAGAGGTAATTGCCAAAACCGGCGGCATGGTGAGAATATCCGTCTTTACATTCCGGTAAACCGGCACGCCGTATTTTTCAAACACACTGTCGGCAATACTGCCGTACCCCTCGCTGTCACAGGCGGCGACCGCGATATCGCGAAATCTCGCTCCCCCCCGCACACGCCGCAGTATCTCCGCCGCAGCGGCAGAACACTCCTCAATCGGGTCACGGCAGGAGATAATTTTTATACGCTCAGCATTCCCGTCAAAAACCGGTGTTCCCGGTGAAAACAGGCCCGCCTCCAAAAACCGAAGCTCCTCCGGCCTTCCTGACATACACTCCGCCATGTGCTCTGTACGGTATTTTATTCCCCTGCGCTCCGCCATATCTGAAATTATGGAAAACGCCTTCCTCTGTTTTGCAAACACGTGCTCCCTTTCAAGCCCGCCGTCCCAGGTGAGGCATATGGTTATATCGCAGTCTTTTTCAATCAGCTTTTCAATTACCGCGTACTGCTGTCCGGTAAAATCGTCAAAGCCATCAATCCAAATGTGCCCGCCGCAACCGAACGTGCTTTCAGGCAGCAGCTCCGCCAAGCGGCTGAGGCGGTCCTCCGGGTCCTTTACATCGCTTTTCAGCAGGCCCCAGTACACCTCCAGGATATCCGCCACGTCCAAAAGCTTGCCTTTAAGCGACGCACTAACCCTGTCCGATGCCTCTCTCAGCATCTCTGCCGTTATACAGGCGTTTTTCATCTGCTTTGCGGTGTCAATCATCTGGGATATGAACTGCACGTTTCCTGCAATTGCACGGCCTGTCTTAAGCCCCGACGACGCGATGTCCAGCGCCCGGGACATCACAAGCACGCGCCCTGCCTCGTCTATGAACCTGTCTCCCATGCCGCCAAGTTCGGAAAAAACCCTGACGCACAGGCGGGAAAAGCTGAGCACCTCTCCATAAAGGCTCAGGCTGTCGCCGCATGCCTGACAGAGTATGCGCTCCGCCTCATGGGAGTACTGCTCCGGCACTATAAGATACAGCCCCCCTGTACCGCTTTGAGTGCAGGCACTTATTTCATTTAAAATCCGTCCCGTCTTGCCGGAACCGGCCCTTCCAAGTAAAAATCTCAGCATATTAATCTCCCTGAAAGCAGATTTCCGGATAATTTATAATCACGGCCCGGCGGCAGGCGCCTTTTTCCTGTTCAGCCGGCAAACGGCACTCCTGCATGTACCCATTTGCAACACCGTCACCCATAAACTCCGGTAAAATTACATTTTTCTTATGATAACATCTTTCGTCCAGTACCACAATACACCAAAGAACGTCCCAAAAACAGTACACCCGCAAAAAGCGGGTGTACTGTGACTTTATTTTCCGTCCATGAAGTTTGTAAATACCTTGCGCTCCTGCTCCGGCGGAGTGATGCCTGCGCGCTTGATGCTCTCAATGAGAAATACCATGTTCCTGCCCAGCGCCCTCATAACCTGCAGCCCCTCCAGGTCCTTCTTAACGTCCTCCGGGGAGCTGCCGTGGACTGAGTTCCAGTAGGTTGAGGAGACAACCGGCATCTGATTGATAGTGAAGTACTTGTTCAGCCTGTCAAATGCCGCGCTGGCGCCTCCGCGGCGGCAGCTGACAACTGCGGCGGCGGGCTTTCCTGCAAAAGCACCGTAGCTGGAGTAAAATATCCTGTCAAGCACGGCACACAGGGTGCCGTTTGCACTGGCGTAATATACGGGCGAGCCGATTATTATTCCGTCGGCTGCATACAGCCTGTCGGAGATTTCATTACATACGTCGTCGTCAAAAACACATTTTCTGTCTCTCTTCTCCCCGCACCTGCCGCAGTCAATGCAGCCCCTCACCGGCTTTGTGCCAAGCTGGATAATCTCCGTCTCTGCGCCCATCTCCTCAATAGCTCCGGCGCACTCTGAAAGTGCGGTAAAAGTACAGCCGTTTTTGTTTGGGCTCCCGTTTAAAAGCGCGATTTTCATATGTATTCTTCCTCCTTTAATAATTTAAGTCCATCTTCATAAAGTCCGTAGACCTTATCTGCTACCTCTCTTATAAATTTCCTGTCGTGAGACACGCTTATTACCGCACCTTCAAATTCCCGCAGGACATTTCGGATTACCGGATTTGACATTGGACTGAAGTTTCTTGTGGGTTCGTCCAGTACGAGTACATTGCAGCCGTCCATTATCATCTTTAAAAACAAAAGCTTTGCCTTCTGTCCGCCGGAAAGCATAGAGCAGTCATGCTCCATCTCATCTGTAGTGTATTTCACGCTCCCCAAAAACGTCCGGGCCCGTGTCATATCCTCCTTCTCATACGAGGCAGAGAGAAATTCCACCGGCGTCTTGCCCACGTCCAGCATGTCCTCATAGTTCTGGGGCATATATCCGCATTTTATATCCCGGCGGCTTAGAAGCTCTTCCGCTATCTCCCTTAAAAGGGTGGTCTTGCCCTGCCCGTTTTTCCCGGTTATGCATATCTTTTCCGGCCCGGTAACATTCAGTGCGATGTCGCGGGCCACCACGCGGTCCCCCGCCCGGAGCTCCGGTATCTTTATATCCAAAACCGTCTTGCCGCCCGGCACGGTTATGTCCCTATTAAACTTTACAAATATAGCCTCTTCCACGTCCGGCAGCTGGGTTCTCTCCCCGTCCTCCCGCTCAAAGCGCTTTTCAAGTGACTTTACAGCCTTCATTTTTTTCTTCATTAGCTGGCCGCTGTGGGGGTCTGCCCGTGAAACAGTATTCAGCCCGTGCTGTACCTGCTGCTCAATTTTGCGCAGCCGCTCCTGCCTCATAAACGCCTCAGCGCTCTCTTTCTTTGCCACCTGTTCCTGATGGGCAAGGGCCGCCGCCCGCGACGCTATATATTCCCTGTACCCGCATTTTGAAACGGTATAGCGGGACACGGTTTTCCTCCGCACCTGCTCAATATGTATTATGACATTTGCCGTGTTTTCAATAAGCGTCTCGTCATGCGACACATATAGCACAGGTACTGGAGAATCCTTTATCAGATTTTCAAGCCATTGCAGCGTCTCGATGTCCACATCGTTTGTGGGCTCGTCTAAAAGCAGCACGTCGGGCCGCTCAATTAAAAGCCCTAACATTCTGACCTTGACCCGCTCACCGCCCGACATGGTGCCAATTAGCTGATCTGAGTAAAAGATGTCTTTGGAAAGCCTCACCTGACGCGCGTACAGCGAGAGCTCTCCCGGGTCCGTATCAAAGAACCCCTGGAGCGATGAAAAGTAGTCATAGGCCGTCATGGCCTTAATATTATCATCCGTCTCCTGTCCGAGATACCCCAGACGAGTGTCTCTCTTAATTATTTCACCGGAGTACTCCGCGTAATCCTCTACAAGGGCAGGGTCGAATATCAGTTTTAAAAGTGTGGATTTTCCATTCCCCTCCTCACCAATTATGACGGCCTTGTCCCCGGAGTTTAATACGAAGTTAAATCCGGTCAGTATTGTCCTCAAATCTTTTTTCAATGTGATTTCAAGGTTCTTAATCTGCAGCATTTCTGTCACCTCCCGGTGAATAAGTTCTTCAGCTCGGAGAGCCACTCAAGTATTTTAAATTTGAATACCTGCTCTCCTCCGTCGTCTGTTATAAGCTCCACCTCGTCGTCTGAGAAATCCATCTCAGAGAGGTCCTCTTTCGTAGCCGCGGTGTAGCAGACAGGGGGAAACACCACACACCACCAGTTTTTTCCCTCTCCGCTGCCAATTGTTATTTTCAGGGACTGATACTCCCCCGCAGGCAGGGAAAAAGTATCATACACCCTTGTGGGATAATTTTCAACTCCCAGAGTTACATTTACTGTATAGTCATACCCCTCACGTATGATTGTATCTTCACAGAGCCGGGAAATCAACTGCAAATTCTCTCTAAGTGTTTCCGCCGCCTCGTCCCGGCTGCCGGCACTTTTCAGCATGGCCTCAAGCTCGCCGGTTACGGCGTCCCGTACCTTCAGCTTTAACGCCTGGTCAGCTTCGCTGTCTGAATTTGCAATTACATGAAGCCTTATAAGCTTATCTGACAGCTCCCGCTGCTCTGCCGCAACGCTTCCGATGCTCCCTGCACACAACGCAGTTATAACAAATGCTGCAATAAGGGCAACTTCCCATTTTTTAACTTTCATAAAAAAGCCTCCGCCGGTAATTTTTATAAATTATCGGCGGATTTTCTGTCTTTTATTCACTTTCAGAAAGCCTTTTTACAGGTTTTGCAAGAAAACACTCCGGAAAATCGGCCTGGAGCTCCTTTTTACAGTCCTTGGCACGCTCATCGTCCTCAAAAATTCCAAACACGGCCGAGCCTGTCCCGGTCATTACCGCTCCCATAGCCCCATAGTCCAGCATTACTGACTTAATTCTGTCAATGCTCTCACGTGAGCGCCCCAATACGTCCTCAAATACGTTGTACATTCTCCGGGCAATTCCCGAAAGCGAACCAGTTTCTATTGCATTCAGCATTCCCTTGGTGGCGGGACGGCATTTAATTTTTCGGCAGTCTATTTTTGAAAAAAGCTCCTGGGTTGATATGGCAAACCTGGGCTTGCATATGAGTATGTGACAGTCCGGCATTGGCTTTAACGCCTCTAACTTTTCCCCTCTGCCCGTGCAGAAGTCAGTTCCCCCATATATGCAGAACGGCACGTCCGACCCGAGCCGCGCCCCTATGCTCTCAAGTTCTTTTGGTGACAGCACATAACCAAAGTGCCTGTTTAATCCACGCAGAACTGCGGCGCCGTCGCTGCTGCCCCCGCCCATTCCCGCACAGACCGGTATGCGTTTTACAAGACGTATCTCAGCGCCTGTATTTTTTATGCCGGACGCGGAGAAAAAAGCCTCGGCAGCCTTAACTGCTATATTCCTGTTATCTGATGGCAGATATGAGAGGTTTGTCCGCAGCAGCACATTTCCGCTGTCATTTAAGGCTATGTGTATATCGTCACACAAAGAGACGGACTGCATTACCATTTCCATGCTGTGATAACCGTCCTCCATGCGTGCAAGAACGTCAAGGGACAAATTTATCTTGGCATAAGCTCTTTCAAAAATTCCCATGTCAATTTCCAAAAAGGGTGTTCATCAGCATTATTCCCTTCTCTATAAAAGGGCCGGCCTCTCCCTGCTTTTCATTGAACACCGGCTCGTTTTTCATGTCCTTTGTGCTGTCATAAAGCAGGTACGGCACAGGCTCACCGTCGTGTCCCCTGGTGGAGGTAAGGGTCTTGTGGTCGGATAGGAAGAGCAGCCTGTAATCATACCCCAAGGCGTCTATCTTATCCATAAGCGGAACAAGTACTCGGCTGTCAAGCCAGTTAATAGCCTGTATTTTGCCCTTCAGGTCGCCGTTATGCGTGCACTCGTCCGGAGCCTCCACATGCAGCACCACGAAATCATATTCGTCAATCAGTTTCGCAGCCATTTCAACCTTTCCCTCAAGGTTTGTGTCCAGCTCGCCAGTGGCGCCCTCAACCTCGTACACGTCGAGGCCTATAAGCTTTGCAATTCCCTGCACCAGGGGCACAGCTGATACAACCGCCCCTCTTTTGCCATAGGTTTCATAGAAATTTTGCAGACTTGCCGCCGTCCCCTCGGCCCACAGCCATATGCTGTTGGCGGGCATTTTACCCTCCCGGCGGCGTCTTTCATTTATGGGGTGATGGTCCATTACCTCAAAAGAGATTTTCATGAGCTCTTTTAAAAGCTCCGCATTGGCACAGCCGGACGGGAGTATCCCGCCAATCTCCGTACCAACATAATTGTGGGGCGGAGCCAGCTTTATCCCTCTGATGTCCGCCGTTTTCTGCACAGCGGTCTGACGGAAGTTCGGGCTTGTATGTATTATCATCTGCGCCTTTTTCATGGCCTCAGAAAAGCGTGTATCACTAAAAAGCGCGTCCATAAGTCCAAGTGCGTCCTCACCTTCAATTGAGCCCGCAGAGTGTGACAGCATTTTCCGCTTCTCATACGGCATATCGCCGTCCTCAATACACACAAGGTTGCAGCGGTATGCAACATTCCCCGGGTCGAGGAATATGTCATTGGCAGCGGCCTCTAACGGTGCGCGGCCTGAATATGATTTTGAAATATCACAGCCGAGGATTGACAGTATCGCCGTGTCACTTCCCGCCGGAAGTCCCTCCGGCACTGTCTTTACACTGCCGACTATTCCCTTCCCCGCCAGCCTGTCTATGTTTGGTATATCTGCATATTCAAGCGGCGTTTTACCGCCCAGCTCCGGAACGGGATTGTCCGCCATTCCATCGCCTATAAATAAAATATATTTCATAACTGCTCCTTTATTTTCAATTTTGCAATTATTATACATTGTTTCCATAAAAAAATAAATATCAAATATGGCTTTAAACAATGAAAACAGTCAAAAATTTTTACATTAACGTAAAAACTGTAAATAGGTTAAAATAGCATGCAAAAAATAGCCCGGCATATATCACAAAAATACGGGAATAATGTTTTTGTATCTAAAAAGCTGTATCTGGCGCTGAAAAACTGCGCCAGATACAGTTTTGGCATCACACAAAACGCTTTTACCGGCGTTTTCAGAGGCGGCACATTCAGGCGTCTCCACGCCGCTATGGGGACCTTTATGACGTTGTGCCGGCTAAATCACCGGCGGCAGAAGGGAGATTGTTATGATAATAGATAAGATAGCCCTCATACTGACGATTATCGGCGGTATCAACTGGGGACTTATCGGAATATTCCGCTTTGACCTGGTTGCATGGCTCTTCGGCGGTCAGACTGCTGTATTAAGCCGTATTGTATACGCTCTTGTCTGCATTGCGGCCCTCTGGTGCATATCTCTCCTGTTCAGGAGAAGTACAGACAGAGTTGAAAGCAGGGTATAAAGCTTTTGTCCCAAAAGTATTGCCGGAGGTGTCCCTCCGGCAATAACTTTTATATTTCAAATTATTGGGCAGACGCGGTCTCTATCTTCTCAAGCTCTTTTCTCCGCGCTGCGTACATTGGCCACGTGATAAGAAAACACACGAGCGCTAAAACCGCAGGAACAGCCCCGGCCATTATAACTGTGCGGTAATCGCTGTACGCATATATCATGCCGCCGATAACGGGCCCAACAAAATACCCCAGGTCAATGCCTATATAAAGTGTATTGCTGGCCACGGCTCTCTTAAGCGGCACCTCACACTGCATTGACATACTCTGTACCGCAGGGTTTGCCGAGCCATATCCAATAGCGGCCACCACCGCCCCCAGAATAATTACAGTCATTGAGCCCGTAAAACCAACGATAATAAACGACACGGCGTAAATTATTATCGACGGTATGAGCACTTTTTTCAGTCCAAGCGTGTCAGACAGTTTACCGCTTATAGGCCGGGTCACCACCATTACAACGGCAAGCACAGCAAAAAAGGCGCTTATCCCTCCAACCCCCATTTCCTCACCAAAGGGTACCATATAGCTGCTGTACAGTGAGTAGGCAATTATAAGCAGTGTCATAACAACTGTCGGGCCAATGGCATGCTTTGTGGCAATATTTGAATACCATTTTCCCGTGCTCCGCACGTCCTCCTTTGACTTTCTGTCAGGCAACAGAAGAACTGACGGGATTACCGCAATGCCCAAAGCCAGTGCTGCAACTATAAATACAAGTGTATATCCAAAATCCAAGTCATGCACTGCGGTTCCGTAATCGCGCAGCATAATCCCCACTGTAGGAGCTATTGCCGTGGACACTGCGCTACCGATTCCAAATACTCCAAGACCTGAGGCCATTTTCTGCGGCGGCAGACTGTCCCCTGCGATTGTCATACATAGGGATCCCACCAGCGCATACTGAATGCCGTTAAAAAACCTGAAAATTACAAACGCAGTAATATTATGAAATACCGCATATCCCACATTGACAATGCACCCCAGCGTGTACACGAAAATCATAAGGCGCCGCTTGTCAAGCTTTGTAGTTATGGGTCCAGCCACAGGGCGCATTGCCAAAGCTACGCCAAAAAACATTCCGGTTAAAAGTCCCATCACAACAGAGCTGGCCCCCAAATGCACCGCATACGTTGAGACAAGAGTGTTAACTGATGAG
>CAJFTV010000045.1 GCA_904420055.1 Candidatus Alloscillospira gallinarum
AGGACCTGTCGCGCCGGCAGTACCGGCAGCACCAGTTGCACCAGCGGGACCAGTAGGCCCGGTGGGTCCGACAACAGTCACAAGGTTAAAGTCAGGGGAAGTTCCGGGTGTTCCACTGGGGTCATCGACATTTGCAGCGTAGAGGCTGCCGTTATAGTATACGAGCTGGCCGAGGGAATAGGGGGTGCCGGCAGTGAATGCCGGTACGGAATCAAGTCCTGCTCCGGTAGGTCCGGTGGGTCCTGTAGGACCAGTGGGACCTGTTATACCTGCCTCACCGGCAGTACCGGCAGGTCCGGTTGGCCCAGTAGGACCAGTGGGGCCGGTTGCCCCCGTAGCGCCAGCAGCACCGGCGGCACCAGTGGGGCCAGTTGGTCCAACTGCCCCGGCAGCACCAGCGGGACCAGTAGGCCCGGTGGCACCTGTAGTACCTGGAATACCCTGTGGGCCTTGTGCTCCAACCGGACCCTGTGCACCCTGAGGTCCCTGCGGACCGGTGGGGCCAGTGGGACCCGTGGGGCCGGTAGGCCCGAATGGGCCGATTGGTCCTGTAGGCCCTGTAGGACCGGCAACCAGGGTCGGGCAGCAGCAGGGTCTTGTGGAGCAACAGCCAAAGTCGTTTGCTCTGATGATGTTCATGTTATCATCGCATCTATCGCATTTTCGTGACATCAATCTACCTCCACTGTACAGTTATAGGTTCTAAAGACATTGTCTTCTGTACAGTATATTCACCACAGTGCAAAATGGTCTCACAAACTGTATTTTTTAAAAGGAAAAGGCCGGAGACGTATCTGTCTCCGGCCCGTGTGAGTGTTTTGCCGTGATTTTTAGTGTGCGTCGCGGCAGTTTGACTTTTTGTCCTCAGCTCTCTTGCTGTTCTGGCTGACAGGGTTATCTGACTTGCTGTTGGTAGCAGAATTTTTCTGTGACTTTGAATTTCCGGAACGGCACTTGTCTGAGTAATACTGGTCTGAATAATATTTTGTATCTGATTTTGACATTTTAATTTACCTCCTGTAAAGTACTGTGTATATTATTTTCAAAAAGACAAAAGTTTATACACAGTTAAATATTGCGCTTATATAAATAGTGTGATAAAATACATTGGATTTAATCGTATACAAGGGGAGATAAGTATGTCAGGACATTCCAAATGGCATAATATACAGAAAACAAAGGGAGCGGCTGACGCGAAAAGAGCTCAGGCTTTTACAAAAATTGCACGTGAAATCATTGTCGCGGTAAAAGAGGGCGGCAGCGGCGACCCGGCCAATAACTCACGCCTTGCCACGGTTATCGCTAAGGCGAAGGCGGCGAACATGCCTAATGACAATATTAAGCGCACAATTGACAAGGCTCTCGGCAGCGGCAACACCGACAATTTTGAGAGTGTGACATATGAGGGGTACGGCCCCAACGGCGTGGCTGTTATTGTTGAGGCCATGACCGACAACAGGAACAGAACGGCGTCAGAGGTACGCCATCACTTTGACAAATACGGCGGGAATATGGGAGCAACCGGCTGTGTTTCGTGGTCCTTTGACAGAAAAGGCGTAATTATAATCGACAATGAGGACGAAGAGCTGGACGAGGACACAGTGATGATGGACGCTTTGGAGGCGGGAGCAGAGGACATTAAGACCGAAGGCAGCGTTTTTGAAGTATACACCACACCAGACGATTTCAGCACAGTAAACGATGCGCTCTCCGCCGCGGGGTATAAGTTCCTCTCCGCGCAGATTGAGATGGTGCCTCAGAATTATGTGAAGCTCACAGACCCCGATGACATAAAGAATTTTGAGAAAATGCTTGAACTCATGGAGGACAATGACGACGTACAGAACGTCTGGCACAACTGGGACGAAGAGTGATAGAAAGAAGCCTGCGGAGTTTTTCCGCAGGCTTTTATAATCTGTGCGTCTGTTTTTAAATTTAAGGACAGCGGAAAAATGTATGCGGGAGGAAAATATGCTGCTTACTGCGGCCTGTGGAGTTTGATGAAAAGCTATGGTATATATTTCGGAGTTTGCGCCGGAGGAGATTAAAAACGCTTTCTGCGGCGCGGTGTTTGTGAAAAATAACCCTGCGCTTTCCGGCGGCGTGGCCTCTCACCCGGATATGCACATGTGCCTTTTCAGAGATGGCACAGCGGTATTTTCGCGTCCGGGAGAAGTATACGGGGAATACCCGGAGAATATTGGGTTTAACGCCGTGTGCCTTGACAGGTATTTTATACACAATTTAAGATACACAAATCCCCGCGTGTTAAAAATAGCGGAGGAGAAGGGGCTTTCTGCTGTAAACGTGCGTCAGGGATACACGAAGTGCTCCTGCGTAATAGTTGACGGCCGAAGTATTATAACTGCCGACCCCGGCATAGCCGCGGCCTTAAATGAAGTTAAAGATGTGGAGGTATTAAAAGTTTCACCGGGACATGTGGAGCTCTCCGGTTATGATTACGGATTTTTAGGCGGCGCTTCAGGATTGGCAGACGGTGTACTGTGGTTTACCGGTGACCTTTCGCGACACCCGGATTTTGATAAAATAGTGGATTTTATAACCGGGCGTGGCGTGAATTTTAAATGGTTTCCGGAAATACCGCTGACTGATGTGGGAAGTATAATACAGGTCAGGCGGGAGATAAGGTAAAAATAGTGCTGAATTTTCAGCACTGTTTTTTATTTCTCCTCTTCAGATTTTACAAGGGCACTGTACAGTTCTTTTTTTGAGATGCCGGTTTCCTCAGAAGCGCGTTTTGCCGCGTCCTTTACTGCAAGGCCTTTGTCACGGTAGGCCTTGGCGACCTTCAGTGCCTCTTCAGGGGATACGCTCTCTTCTGATTTTTCAGCCCCTTTTATTACAAGCACGAACTCACCGCGTGGCGGAGTTGTTTCAAAATAATCAACGGCTTTTTTAAGCGTAAAGCGCAGAGTTTCCTCGTGCAGTTTTGTAATCTCCCGAGAGATGGAAATCTCCCTGTCTCCAAATATCTCCAGCATGTCACGGAGCGTGGCGCAGAGCTTGTGTGGAGCCTCTAAAAACACCATTGTCCGCTCTTCGTTTTTAAGGCTTTCAAGGTGCTGGAAACGGCTCTTTTTTGCCGTGGAGAGAAATCCCTCAAATGTAAAGCGGCCGGTGGGCAGGGCGGACAGAGCCAGCGCCGACACAACGGAGCAGGCCCCCGGCACAACTGTGACCTGTACACCGTTTTCCGCGGCGAGACGCACAAGGTCCTCTCCCGGGTCGCTAACAGCGGGCATTCCGGCGTCGGTTACAAGGGCGCAGTTTTCCCCCGCCAGTATACGGGAAATGATTTTTTCACCGCTGGAGGCCCTGTTGTGCTCGTAGTAGCTCACAAGCGGCTTTTTTATATCAAAATGATTGAGCAGCTTCAGCGTGACGCGGGTGTCCTCCGCCGCAATAAAGTCTGTCTCCGTCAGGGTTTGTAATGCCCGTGGCGATATGTCACCTAAGTTTCCTATGGGCGTTGCAACGAGATAGAGTTTTCCGGACATGAGTTTTATCTCCAATCTGAATTAGAAAATATCTGTAAGAGCTCCCGGAATATCTGCCGGGGACTGTATAGCTGAGTGTGGCTGTGTGTCTGCGGTATTACGGGCGGTGGTATATCCGCTTTACATCTGACGAATCGTTTCCCTCGCTGTCGGTGAGGTACATTGGCGGCTCAATGCTCATGCCGGGATTTCCGCCGCGCCGCCCCTCAATCAGCACAAGGTTAGGAGCCGCCCCGGGACGGTGATGTACAAGCCGCAGACGCTTTGGCTCAAGTCCGCAGATGTGCATCGTATAAATTGCCTCCGCCATGCGCTCCGGCTTGTGAACTAACGCAAATCGGCCGCCCCAGCGGGTTATATATGCCGCGGCGCTGCACACGTCGGAAAGGGTGCATGCTCCCTCGCTTCTGGCAAAGGCCAGAGACTGCTCTCTTGCGGCGCGCCCGCTGTTTTCTGGAAAATATGGAGGGTTTGATACCGTGAGGTCAAATTCTCCCGCAGGCAGGAGGCCCTTAAAGTTGCGCATATCGCCCTCTGTCACGGAAAACCTGTCCGATATTCCGTTTAGAGCGGCGTTTTCCCGGGCAATTTGGGCGGAGCTTTTCTGGAGCTCTACTCCCAAAACCCGGACCTTTGGATTTTTAAGTGCCAGCATTATTCCAATGACGCCGGAGCCGCAGCCCAGGTCACAGATTTTTCCGCCTGTGCATTGCCGGACAAAGTCGTACAGCATGACAGCGTCGGTTCCTATGGGAAACGCCGCGTCTCTTATGAACTTTGGGCCTCCGGGCCAGAACTCGTTAACCATGTAAGACCTCCGTGATAGGGGATTATTATTTAATAAAGTAAAACACCGCTGTACCGGCCATGGCACAGCGGCATTTTTCTGTCTGCAATTGTCAGCTTATGCCTCTTCAATTGCGCTCATGGGACATGTGTCAGCACAAGCGCCGCAGTCTACGCACTTCTCGGGGTCAATCTCGTAGTGGTCAGCGCCCTGGGCAATAGCCTCCTGAGGGCACTGGTCTGCACAAGCGCCGCAGGATACACATTCATCTGTAATCTTGTAAGCCATAATGATAAACCTCCATAAAATTCCCAAAGGGATATAGATTTTAAGCAAATTCATTTTACCATGAATAACGGAAAATGCAATAGTGTTTTTGAGAACAAAAAGGGAATACTAAAAATATTGAAAAACTGCAAAAAAATTAGAAACAGTTAGAAAATCAAAGCTTTGGAGAGCTAAATCAATACAAATGCCCTGGAAAGGTCAGAGAAGGTCAAAACTGGATTTGCAAAAAATCAGGGGAGAAAGTATTATATAGTCACAAGGTCAAAGAAAGTCAAAGTCAAAGATAAGCGAAAGCTGGTGGTGAGATGGCAAGCGGAATTAGTGATTTGATAGCCAGTTTTATAAACGAGATGCTGAGAGAGGCGGACGGAACCGCAGAGCTACAGCGCTCGGAACTGGCAAACAGGTTTAACTGTGTACCCAGCCAGATAAACTACGTTATCTCTACAAGGTTTTCCCCGGAAAGGGGTTACATAGTGGAGAGCAGAAGAGGCGGCGGAGGGTACATCAGAATAACCCGCGTAAAGGCAGACCCGAAACGCCTTATAATGCACACCGTAAATTCGGTGGGAGACTCCATAGACCTTAACACGGCCGCGGCTCTCGTCTCCAATATGCTTGGCAGCAACGCGATAGATTCGTCAGCGGCGCGGCTTATAATGGCCGCAATTGGGAATAATGCATTAAGGCCGGTAGAGTCAGGCAGCAGGAATGCTGTAAGGGCTTCAATTTTGAAACACATGCTTATAAACATAGTTTAGTATTACTGAAAGGAGTAATTGATTATGAAATGTGAAAGATGCGGACAGAACGAAGTTAACTTCTATTATAAATCAAACGTAAACGGCAAAGTAACAGAGCAGCACCTGTGCTCCAAGTGCGCAGAGGAACTGGGTTACACAAAGCAGATGTCAAGCCTTGGAAGCATGAGGAGCATGTTCGGCGGCATGGACAGCATGTTTGACCGCATGCTGGGAGGCTTCTTTGGCGACATGCCGTCCCTCTGGGGCAGGAGCTTTTTTGAACCGATAACACGCTATGCAATGCCCGCGGCACAGCCGCAGACAGAGCAGGGTGCTCCAATTCAGGAGCCGCAGCGGGAAGTGAGCGCAAACCCGGAGCTTGTGCGGCGCCGTGAGCTGAACGCGCTGCGTGAGGAGATGAACCTCTGCATTAAGGAGGAGAATTTTGAAAAGGCCGCTGAAATCAGAGACAAAATCAGGTCCCTGGAAAACAGCGGAGAGAACAAGGAGTAAAATTTAAAGGGCGGCACTTTCACCGCCCTTTTCCATAGAGAAGGAGGTATGAGTTATGAGAATTGAAGACAGGTTTACCGAGAATGCGAAAAATGTGCTTTCCGGCGCCCAGGAGGCGGCGATGGAGCTCTCACATGTGTATGTGGGAAGCGAGGATATACTTCTGGCAATGGCGAAAAACAAGGACTGTTCCGGCGGCAGGGTTTTGAGGAAAAACGGCCTTGACGCCGAGCTCATAGGAGACCTGATAAAGAGGCAGGAAAATGTGTCAGACGGTTCAATTGCCCCTCAGGGACTTAGCCCAAAGGCGAGGCGCATAATTGAGATTGCCGTTACCGAGGCAAACCGTCTGGGCCACAATTACATCGGCACGGAGCATTTCCTCATGGGTATCCTGAGAGAGTATGACTGCGCCGCGGCAAAGCTCATACGGGATACGGGCATTGACCTCAACAAGATGTACACCGATGTTTTAAATATGTTCGGTGAACAGGACTATGACGGCAGCAAGAAGATGGCGGTGACCGCAGGACAGAGAAAACATGCGGAGACTAAAACTCTTGATGAATATGGCACCGACCTGACAGAACTTGCCATGCAGGGCAAGCTTGACCCCGTAATCGGCAGGGAAAACGAGATACAGAGAGTTATACAGATACTCTCAAGGCGTTCAAAAAATAACCCGGTTCTCATCGGTGAGCCGGGCGTCGGCAAGACGGCTATCGCCGAGGGTCTTGCCCAGAAGATTGCCTCCGGCAATGTACCTGAGACGATACTCGGCAAGCGCGTCGTGACCCTTGACCTAACGGGTATGCTGGCGGGCACAAAGTACCGCGGCGACTTTGAGGAGAGAATTAAGGCAGCACTTGACGAGGTTAAAAAGGCCGGAGACGTAATACTCTTCATTGATGAGCTCCACACGATTATCGGCGCGGGAGCCGCCGAGGGCGCAATCGACGCCGCGAATATCGTAAAGCCCATGCTGGGCCGCGGCGAGATTCAGATTGTGGGCGCCACAACCCTGAACGAGTACAGAAAATACATCGAAAAGGACGCGGCTTTGGAGAGGCGCTTCCAGCCTGTCACGGTAGACGAGCCAACGAAGGAGCAGTCTGTCGAGATACTCCGCGGACTGCGTGAGAAATACGAGGCACATCATAAGCTGAAGATCTCCGACGAGGCGATTGAGGCCGCTGTTAATATGTCTGCGCGTTATATAAATGACAGGTATCTGCCGGATAAGGCCATTGACCTCATAGATGAGGCGGCCTCCCGGGTGCGCATGGAAAATCACAAAACTCCGCCTGATATTCTGGAGCTTGAGGAGAAGAAAGCGTCGGTCGTCCGGGAAAAGGACGCGGCGGTGAAGGCTCAGGACTTTGAAAAGGCGGCAAAGCTCCGAGACCAGGAGCGTGAGGTGGAAGAGACACTTGCAAACGCCAGAAGATGCTGGGATATGGCTGGGAAGAACAATGTTATAACAGTCGGCGCCGAGGACATTGCAAATGTCGTGTCCAGCTGGACAGGTATCCCGGTGACCAGCATAACCGAGGACGAGAGCCAGCGGCTTTTGAAGATGGAGGAGATACTCCACAAGCGGGTAATCGGCCAGGACGAGGCCGTAAAAGCGGTTGCAAAGGCAATACGCCGCGGCAGAGTGGGCCTCAAGGACCCGAAGCGCCCAATAGGTTCATTCCTGTTCCTCGGCCCCACGGGCGTCGGCAAGACAGAGCTCTGTAAGGCGCTGGCGGAGGCCATGTTCGGCGACGAAAACGCCATGATAAGGATAGATATGTCCGAGTACATGGAGAAGCACACGGTTTCAAAGCTCATCGGCTCACCTCCGGGATATGTGGGCTTTGACGAGGGCGGACAGCTCACTGAAAAGGTGAGACGCAAACCATACTCCGTGGTGCTGTTCGACGAGATTGAAAAAGCCCATGAGGACGTGTTTAACATCATGCTCCAGATTCTGGACGACGGACGCCTCACCGATTCACAGGGCAGACATGTGGACTTCAAGAACACGGTCATCGTTATGACCTCAAACGTGGGCGCTCGGAATATCACCGAAAAGCATTCAAAGCTGGGCTTCAGCTCTGAAAGCGGCGAAAAGTCTGACAGTGAGAGCTACGAGATGATTAAAGAGGCCGTCATGGCGGACCTTAAAAAGACGTTTAAACCTGAATTTCTCAACAGAATTGACGAGACGGTTGTGTTCCATCGCCTGACCAAGGAGAATATCCGCGAGATAAGCGAGAAGATGATTGACACCGTCTGCGCGAGACTGCGGGACATGAAAGTGGAACTCAAGGTTGACGACAAGGCGCTTGACCTCATCGCCGAAAAAGGTTTTGACGAGGTGTACGGCGCGAGACCTCTCCGCCGTGAAATCCAGAGCGATGTTGAGGACATCGTCGCTGAGAAAATGCTGGAGGGCGTCATAAAAGAGGGTGACACAGCAGACATCACGGCAAAAGACGGCAAGATTGTTCTTGTCACAGAGTAAATATACACCAATCAGTGCAGGGACGGCCAAGCTTGGCCGTCCCTGATTTTATACGTGTGTAAAAACCCTCTTGTGTGCTTGA